>CAVKKI010000010.1:0-22856 GCA_963656725.1 Oribacterium sp.
ACATTGACGATTGCATCAATTCGCCCGAGCCCTTCCTTAGCACCCTTATAGGACGCTATGGAAACCGCATCTGCCACGGAAAGTTCACATTGAACGGCAAAGAATATAGCCTAGCCATCAACAACGGCCCCAACCATTTGCATGGCGGACCCACAGGCTTCCATGCCCGTGTGTGGGACGCCGAACAAATCAACGAACACACCCTCGTGCTTCGTTACATCTCATCCTACTATGAGGAGGGATTCCCAGGAGAACTCTCAATGACTGTGATGTACTCACTCACGGAGGATAACGAACTGAAAATCGATTATAAAGGAACAACCAACAAGAAGACCATTGTGAACATGACTAGCCATGGTTTCTTCTCACTAGCCGGCATTGGCAACCCCACCCCCACCTGCGAGGATGTGATTTGTCAAATCAATGCCGACTTTTACGTGCCTATCGATGAGAACAGCATTCCTACAGGCGAAATTCGTAGTGTGAAAGGTACTCCCTTCGACTTCACCACTCCGCACCCTGTGGGCGACCACCTCACCGACTTCTCCGACGAGCAGATTAAGAATGGTGCAGGCTACGACCACTGCTTTGTGCTCAACAAGCACGAACCGGGTGAACTCACCTTCGCTGCTAAAATTGTGGAACCGAAGAGCGGACGCTCTATGGAGGTTTACACCACAGAGCCTGGCGTGCAATTCTATTCCGACAATTGGGCCGACGGCTACAAAGGTCAACACGGAGCTACCTTCGGTAAACATTCTGCCCTCTGCTTCGAAGCACAACACTTCCCCGATAGTCCTAACCGCGCCTACTTCCCCCCTGTGGTGCTGAAGCCCGGACAAGTATATACGCAAAAGACAATCTATAAGTTCGGTGTAGAAGAATAATATCAAACAAAATAATATCTAACAAAAAATATAAACATCTAAACAACTTTCCTTTCTAAAAACAATGAGTAATCAAAAGAAACAATGGAGTGCCATCATCATTATGATTGCCCTCTTCGCGATGATTGCCTTCGTGACAAACCTTTGCACACCTATGGCAACCATCATCAAGAACCAAGGCGAGATTTCAAACGTTCTTGCCCAAATTGGCAACTATGGCAACTTCGTGGCCTACCTCGTGATGGGTATTCCCGCTGGTATGCTCATTGCCAAGTTTGGCTATAAGAAAACCGCCCTTATCGGTTTGGCCATCGGTATTATAGGCATTCTTATTCAATGGTGCAGCGGTTTGCTCGACGCTAAAGAAAACCTTGGTCTCGTGTTCACCGTTTACCTCATCGGTGCCTTCATTGCAGGTTTCTGCATGTGTATTTTGAACTGTGTGGTAAACCCCATGCTTAACATTCTTGGTGGTGGCGGAAACGCTGGTAATCAACTCATCCAAACGGGTGGTGTGTTCAACTCTACTGCTGCCGTATTCTGCTACATTTTGATGGGTGCACTCATCTCTGACGCTACTAAGGCTAAGATTGCTGATGCTACTCCCGCCTTGATGATTGCCCTCGCTATCTTCGTAGTAGCTTTCATCATCATCTCTCTCACAAAGATTGAAGAACCCGAACAAGCTCCTGTCGAGGTTAGCCTTATTAAAGGTGCCATGAGCTATCGTCACTTTGCTCTTGGCGCATTGGCCATCTTCCTTTATATGGGTATTGAAGTAGGTGTACCCAACTTCGTGCAGCAATTCCTTACCAATGAGAAGCACATCCCCGCTGGCACTGTGGGTATGCTCGTAGCTGTTTATTGGTTTATGATGCTCATCGGCCGTTTGGTAGGTGCTGTGATTGGTGGCAAGGTCAGCAGCCGTGTGATGATTACCACCGTGTCTACCGTCACACTCATTCTCGTGCTCTTCGGTATGTTCGCTCCCACCGACATTTTGGTTAGCTTCCCGGGGGTAGACTGGGGTAAACTCGAACTCGTTTGGCAAGACGTACCCGTTGGCATCTTCTCCTTCCTGCTTGTAGGTCTTTTCACCTCCGTAATGTGGGGTGGCATCTTCAACATGGCCGTTGAGGGACTTGGCAAATACACCGCTATTGCTTCGGGCATTTTCATGACAATGGTGTTTGGTTGCGCTGTAATGATGGCCATCCAAGCAGCTGTAGCAGATGCTGTAGGCTACATCAATAGCTACTGGGTAGTTGTATTCTGCGCCGCCTACCTCCTCTTCTACGCACTCGTAGGTAGCCGCGTTTCTAAAAGAGAAGATAAATAATAACAAAACACAACTCAAGTCAACTTCGCCACACAATGTAACGGCGAAGTTGCTTGAGTTTTCATCTAACAACATACAAACATCTTTATTCCCATGAAATTAACAGTAGAAGACGTAAGAAGTCGTTTTATCGAACATTTTGACGGAACCACGGGTTCTGTATATGCCTCTCCTGGCCGTATCAACCTTATTGGCGAACACACCGACTACAATGGCGGATTCGTTTTCCCCGGCGCTGTATCTCAAGGTGTGATTGCCGAAATCAAACCCAACGGCACTCGCAAGGTACGTGCCTACTCTATCGACTTAAAGGACTATGTAGAGTTCAGCCTCGACGATGAAAAGGGTCCCTCAGCCACTCACTTCCGCTTCATCTTCGGTGTATGCCGCGAAATGATGAAGTTGGGTGTCCCCGTTGAAGGTTTCAACACAGCCTTTGCAGGCGATGTGCCCCTCGGCGCTGGTATGTCCTCATCTGCAGCTCTTGAAAGCACCTACGCTTTTGCCATCAACGACATGTTTGGCGAAAACAAAATTGACAAATTCACTCTCGCTAAAGTGGGTCAAGCCACAGAGCACAACTACATCGGCTGCAACTGCGGCATTATGGACCAATTTGCCTCCGTCTTTGGCAAGGCTGGTAGCTTGATGCGTTTGGACTGCCGCTCATTGGAGTACAAATACTTCCCCTTCGATCCCAAGGGTTACAAACTCGTTTTACTCAACTCACAAGTGAAGCACGAGTTGGCTTCTTCTGCCTACAACGATCGCCGCAAGAGCTGCGAGAACGTGGTAGCTGCTATGAAGAAGCACCATCCCGAAGTAGACACGCTGCGTGACGCCACCTACGACATGCTCGATGAGGTTCGTCCCGAAGTAAGCGAAGAGGATGCACTCCGCGCCAAATACGTCATCGGCGAGAAGTATCGCGTGCTAGAAGTGTGCGTAGCTCTTGAAGAAGGCGACTACGAAGAGGTAGGTAAGAAGATGTACGAAACTCACTATGGTTTGAGCAAGGAATATGAAGTATCTTGCCCCGAACTCGATTTCCTCAACGACGTAGCTCATAGCTGCGGTGTAACAGGTTCGCGCATCATGGGTGGTGGCTTCGGTGGTTGCACCATCAACCTCGTAAGCGAAGATCTCTACGCCAACTTTATCGACACTGCCAAGAAGGCTTATAAAGAGAAGTATGGCAAAGAGCCCATCGTGATTGATGTAGTTATTGGCGACGGTTCACGCAAACTTTGCTAAGCTACACACACTTGTAATTAATTTTTAAGAGAGGATATAAGCGCGAGAAAAAGTGTTTATATCCTCTTTTTATCGGTATATGCAGAAACGCTAGCTCCTTCTGAGCACTTGGGGGGCGACGCGTCCCGCGTCGGGGCAAGAAGCAACTCAAGAAGTTTTCCATTCAAGAAACAACTCAAATATTCACCCACCTTACGTTAGTTTACAGACATTTATTTTCATTTGTACTTGCCCCGACGCGGGACGCGTCGCCCCCCAAGTGCTTGCGCCAGAGCAACTAATTACTAGCGCCGATGCGGGACGCATCGCTCTAAGTTTGCCTCCAAAAGAAGCTAGCAACAGAGTTTGTAAATAAAATGTGAAGAAAAGCATAGATAACAGTGAATTTTTGCTTGGCTTTCAATAATAATGCTTAACTTTGCATCGGAATTGGAATGGTAGATTGCGACAGGCCAGTTCTGACACGAGATTTACACGCAATGAGATGCCCCAGCTTACGCTTAAAAAGTTTATGAGATCAGACTAGGAAAAAGTGATTTTCTTTCTTGATTGCTACAAGCAGGCTCTCCTCTACTCCATGCGCTCTGAAGTGTGTGGTTTATACCCGTAGGGGGGGGGTAAAAATTAAAGACCATGATTTAATAATGAACGCATTGCGCTTTTGCGTTTATTGATTAGTTGATGATTATTGGTGAGTGGAATGGTACACTGATTTCCGTTCTTTGATTGAACATACCTTCATTATAATTATATGTAGGTATGAATGACAAAAGACGGAAAATAAAGGTGAACCTAATTTATTAAGGAACTTGATGATTTGTTTTAGCTTTTGAGAAATGCAAACAAAAGGAACGCTTGCACAGAATTAGCCTTCAGTCACTGCGAGTGAATTCCATTGGTTTGTTATGACTATCCATTCATTAGATTTTACTGAATTTAATTGCTAGTTAAATTGCTGGCAAGTGCTATTATTGGCTATAATAGAAATAGCTGGTAATTGTTAGGCCCGTAATTACAACTACACTTAAAATTGCGACAACACCAAAGTTGCCATTTTACTGCGAATGTGCTTGTGTCGATGTGGGTGCGTCACTTTATATGTGCAAAACGAAATGGTGCCTCACCGACTACAAACGCACACAAAAACGAGAAAGAAACTATTTAAATAATCAATCAAACACAATTTTATGAAAAAACAAGCGATTTATGCGATGGCTTTGAGTGCCATCCTTGCATCAAGCTGCTCGTCGGACAATGTAACGGCCGATGGTAACGGCAACAATGCAAAAGGCAATGCCTATGTAGCGTTGAACATTAGTTTGCCTACAACCTCTGGTTCTACTGGACGTGCTGGAGATAATAAGTCTTATAATCAAGGCACAGCAAAAGAGTACAATGTGAACGACTTGACCGTGGTTTACTTTACAGAAGATGGAGACAACATAAATGTTGCAAAAACCTTTAAGTATTCTAGCAACGAGCTCACATGGAGCACTCCTCCTACTTCTGCATCAGGCATCACGACTCAAGCCACTCTGCCTGTAGAAGAGGTGGCTAGTGACATCTCTAAGGTTCTCATTCTCATTAACAACGGAAACAATGCAGTTGTTGATCTAAGTTCAACACCACTAACATGGTCCACCATTCAATCCACAGAACTTAAAAACAAGGACAATGCAAAAGCCCTTACAGGCTCTGAAAAGAATAACTTCTTCATGGCCAACTCTCCGCTGAGCGATGGTACGCTTTTGGTGAACGTTAAGCCTCAAGCCACTCAAGCCGAAGCTCGTGCTCAAGCCAAGACGGTTTATGTGGAGCGCGCTGTGGGCAAGGTTAGCTTGGCCAAAGGAGATACTAATTGGGGCACCGACACCGATAATTGGACTTACACCATCCCTAGCAATAGCTCTACCTCCTCATACAAGAACGACCAAATCGAAGTAAAAAAATGGTGCCTCGACATCACAAGCCGTGCACAATATGCTATTCGTTCGTATGACACAAATTGGAACGAACTTAAAAATAACAATATAACTCGTTTCATCGATACGGATATAAACCATAAGCTCACAGGAAACAACGGAGATGCATACCGCACACACTGGGCTAAATCACCTCAGTATGATACAAACAACGCTGGAGTTACCTACTCAGACAACGACGTTAATTACACCATGTCGAAAGGCGAGGAAGGTTACAACTACGTCACGAGTGGCAAATCCGATATTACCGACGTAGGACTTGACCAGCCTGCCTACTGCTTTGAGAACACCTTCCCCACGAAGAACATGAAGCAAGGCAACACCACCCGCGTGCTGATTCAGGCTAAATACACTCCTAAGAGCAACTTTGCTACGGACGTAACTAACACTGACGCAGACGGAACTTGGTACACCATTGGTAACTCGGGTTTGGTTTATGATAGCGATGGTTTGGTTGCCCTTGTTAAGGCTGCGCTGAAAGAAACAAATGTTACCCTTGAATCAACAGCTTTCACCGCAGGAAAGCATGCACTCACCAAAGCTAGCTTCAAAATAGGAACTGCAGCTGAAGAACTTTCCGACGAACAACTTGCCACATTGCAGAATACCCTCGGCGAAGTAACCACCTACAAAGGAGGTATTTGCTACTACGTGGCTCGCATCAAGCACTTTGGTGACAACTACACTCCTTGGACGGACGCTAACTACCTCAACGAAAACGACGATAACACTAAAAATTACTTAGGCCGCTACGGCATTGTACGTAATAACTGGTACAAGATGACAGTGAATTCATTCTCTGCTCCTGGCGACCCCACAGTGCCTACAATCCCCGAAGAGTCTGACGACGTAACGAAGCACTACTTACAGACCACCGTTGAAATTATGGACTGGGCTGTACGTGTTAACGGTATCGACTTCTAGGCTTTTGCACACTAAAAAGAAGAGATAAGGGGGAGAGGAGAGATTAACAGCCTCTCCACTTCCCCAACTCTTTTCTTGTGCAGACAGCATATAAGTAATAATAAATTGATTAAAGCTTGCGCTGAGACGTGAAGTCCCCTCCACACTCTGGGGGCAACGCGTCTCGCGTCGGCGCAAGCGATTTTATTAGAGCACTTGAGATTTACACACACGAAACTAGACTCTTGCGGAAAATGAGAGAAAGCGCTCTTTCCGCTTGATTTGTTTTTAAGAAGAAAATTAGCTTGATTGAATAAAGGAAGGAAGGAATGCATTTCTTTTCTATTATAAACTAGCGTTTTTGGGCACCTGCCGACGCGGGACGCGTCGCTCCCAGAGCCTCTAAAAGAAACGCAGAAAAGAGCTAAAAGTTCTTCACTTTTTAAATGCGCTGCTACTTGCGCCGACGCGGGACGCGTCGCCCCCGGAAGAAGCTAGCGTTTTCCTGAATATGTTCCTAAATAAACACCTACATAAGGCCGTGTGGCTGCAGTGGATGAGTTGGCTCTGCTTGACAGTGCTGACTTTTTCGGCATGCAGTGGCGGAGGAACAGAAGAAGAAGGAACAGACAATATAGAGAATAAAGGCGTGTATTTTGAACTAAACATTTGCACGAACAGCCAACAAACACCCAACGTGCGCGGACCACAGTCTGGCGAAACAGGCGACGACACGGGCGGAGGATATGAACGAGAAAGAAACGTAACCAATGCCACCCTGCTGCTCTACACCAGCGAAAAAGGCATTAATGGCGATGGAACCACCCGCATTGAGCATGCACTCTATGCGCCCCAAATAAACAAAGTGACCGAAAACGGCACTACCTACTACCGAACCGAACTGCTACACACCGACAAAGTCATCGCCCCACGCACCTACCACCTCATTGTGGTGTGCAACCTTGGCGACTGCACCCGATTTGAGGGAAAAACTCTTGACGATGTGCGCAACGAAATAGAAACCACCCTCTACACCCAAACCGATGTCGACGACCCCACCACAGCCACCCAGTTTGTGATGGCCTCGGCCGAAGACGCTAGTCTGAACCTAACGAGCGAAACGGGCGGAGCCAACAATCCCGTGCGCTTCAACGTAAGCGTGGAAAGACTGGCCGCCCGCATCGATTTCTCACCCGGCAACACGAATAACAATGGCGCACTTACCACCGAGGACATCACACTCACCGACAACACCACAGAAAGTGTGACGGGTTACACCTACACCGTGAAAGACGCCAGCAGCTATGCCGACACCGATGACCGCTTCATACTCACCTCCGTAACACCCTTCAACCTCGCTGATAGTGGCACCCGATTGCTGAAGAGCGTGTCGAGCGGATACGATGGTTCAACCTCCCTTAACTATCTAGGACAAGAGACCACCGATGCCATCACGGGCAACGCCAGCAATTACGTAATCGACCCTTGGACCACACAAAAAGCCACGACCGCCGTAAGTGGACTCTCCTATCGAAATACCTACGCTGATGCCATCAGCGGCAATCTAACCGAAGAGAAGGTAAAAGCCGTAGACGCTAGCAATACCTATAAAGGCAATAGCTACTACATTCTCACCTATGCCAATGAAAACACGCTAACACCGAATAGTTCGCGCACGCTCTTCGCTACGGGCGTAATGGTGAAAGGCTACTACGGCACCTACGACGCAACCAACAAAACCACGAAATATAGCGCCAAGACCTACTACTACTTCATTCGCCATGCCGACCCTAAGGACTCCCCAAGCAACAGCATCCCGATGAAGTATGGCATTGTGCGCAACAACATCTATCGCCTCTACATCAATCGCATCACCTCACTGGGCATCATCATGCTCAACGTGCGGCAATGGTCCACCCTCACGATGGACGAGATTGAAATGTAGATTAGCGGTAAATATCCCTTTCCTTTCTCATTCTTCACCCCCCCAATCACCCATTCCCTACCTCATGGAACGAATAGAACGCCCTTTTCCCCTACCAACCATCGCCCACACACTGGGCTGTCTGTTAGTTGCAACCACCCTGTTAAGTGGTTGCAGCGACGAGGCCGCCCCCGACAATGGCGGCAATCAAAAGGGCTACTCGCACGTGCAGTTGACGTTAGGTACATCTAGTCTAAACGTGGGCACACGCTCCACCTGGAACGACCCTAACGCCACCGACAGCGAGATGATGAAACAAGCCTACGTGGTGATGACGAAGGATGGAAAGGTGGAGAGCATCTACAAGGTGACGCCCAGCGCTAGCACCGAGTCGGAACGCGAAATGGTGGATTACATCACCACGCAAAATGGCACGTACACTTTCTATAATATAGCCAACCTCGACCCTGAAGCTAGCACGACTGACACGGAAGGCAAAGTGACTAGCGTAACGCTAAACGGATTGACCTTCACCGTAGGCAACGACGTGCCGAGCGGAGTGGAAAGCAGCACTAGCACCACAATCTTCAACAACTACGTCATTCCCACCACAGGCATCCCCATGACCAACTTCGAAACGCACGAGGTGAGTAACGACGTAACGCTTGAGTTACAGCTCTATCGCCAGCTATCGAAGATGCGCTTTCAGTTTACCAACAACACCACTAGCACGGTGAAGATTAATAAAGTGACGATAGGAAGCATCACCAAAGACGACACGCCCATCTACTTTTTCCCCCAGAAAGACGCAAATGAAAACTTGTTAGTGGAATGGCCCGATGCCGATGCTCACAAAACCATCAACAACTTCACCTACTACGATGGTGGCGACACGCCCACAGAAATTGGCACCGACGACGACACAAAAACGGCCACCCTGCCCGACGTTTATTTCAACGAAAGCCAAAGCAGCCACGCCACAGGGCGCTACCCTCTGACCATTGAAATGAAGCGACTGTCGAGCGATGGCACCACTTGGACGGACGACGAGCGCCACGCCCTCATTAACCGCACAGCTAGCAGCAACAACGACATTGCTCGCAATAGCTACGTCATCGTGCCCATTGCGCTAACCGACTACGTGTTCGACCTCGAAGCCTTCTTCTACCCCCCGATTGGTGGCTACCCTCCCTTCTCTATGACAAAATACAACGACGACTATTATGCCACGTTTATCGGTTCGGGCGATTTTCAACTCATCCCTCATATTTATAAGTACGCCGACCGTGATGACCCCACGCAATGGTTCATGCTAAACGACCAAACCAAGATTGAGAGTTATTCCGACCCCGATGTGAGCGACCCCAACGGCATTTTTAGCGAAGCGCCTCATGTAGACAGCACCACAGGCGAGATTTTAGGCACACTAAGCGGCAACACGGGTCGAGCCTCGATGAAGATTACCATCTACATCAAAGTGAACGACACACAGACTCAGGTTTACAACCGCACGGTCTACTTCATCGCCCAATCTGAATAAAAAGCAATAAACAATTCCCTATACAGACTCTATCATTTAACCACCCATTCATTGTTTGATTATGAAACGCACCCTCGGTTCTTTGATACATACCTCCTTACTTAGCCTAACCCTAGCCGCCCTCTTCCCGATGGCGGCCTTTGCGCTTTCAGCCCCCCACCCCGACGACGACACGGAAACGGGCACCACAACCACGCCCACCACCACTACCACAACCTCCACGCAAACCGCTTACTTCCAATTCAGCGGCTGCGGACGCACCGTGCTTTACGCCCCTGAGGCTGGAGCGATGAAAGTACCCGTAGTAAAGAGTGGCACGCCCACCGAAACGGGCTATAAGTGGACGCTGACGTTCACCACCACAACCACCACGGATGAAAGCACAAGCACGAGTAGCAGCGCCACCACCGTTACACTCAAAAACGATGCTGACCTCTACCTCCATTATGAGGATGGAGCGTTTACGGCCGTTAGCGACGAAGCTCAGGCAACCTCATTCACTTGGAGCGAGAACACTTACTGCACAGACACGAACCAATATACGAACAAGAAGCTTTCACGCCACCAGTTGCTCATTCCCAGCAGCACCACCGAGGCTGTGGGTGTGCGCAACGGCACGCTGCAAGCGGTGAAAGCCAATTCGCGCTTTGCGCAGGTTTATCTTGCGGAGAGCATGGTAGCTGGGCCAGACTTGCCAGAATTTTCTTCTGACGTTTTCGCAAGGCACTACTACAACATCACCACCTATTGGATGGAACAAGCTAACAACATAGCTTATATCTCCACACGAACAGACGTTGCCCCTTATTTATATGCAAAAAGCGATGGTACAAGTGCCAATAGTATATGGTACTTGTTAGAAACTGGCGACATGGGAAACTTTGTTCTCATCAACAAAGCCGGCTACTATATGGCGCAGACCTCTGCTTCCGACCATTACTCCTTCACGCAGGACATTAGCGAAGCCGTCGTCTTTCAACTTGTTGATGCAGTAGATCAAGGCAAAGTAAAATTTTACAATGGCAGCACCACACTAAGCGATGCAACTTGGGCCGACTTTTGGCAACTCCGCAATTCAGCCAATGGATACTACATCTACGAAGGCGGCGGAGGCAAATTCGGTGGAACTAATAATACGTTTAATAACTCTTCTTATAACGGCAATTCCGTAGCCACTTACTGTGGCGGTATCAACCGTCTTAAGTTCATCGATAAAGGCCGTATCGGTTATGGCAAATACTTCCAGTTCACAGGCCAAGGTCGCTACGCCCTCTACGAAAAAGACGGTGTAGTTTCTGCCGTTGACGTACAGACGGACTCCATCCCTTCCGACCTCGGTTTCCAATGGGAAGAAGAGGCTTCCGACAATGGCTATCGCATCAAGAACGGCAATGGACGTTATCTCACCGTGGCCGATGATGGTTTCACCGCTACCAGCACCGCTAGCGATGCTACAGAATTTAATATTAACGACAACACTTACTACGCCGAAGAAGGCCTCGCTCGCTACAACCTTCAACCCGTGGGCAACACCACGCAAGCCCTTGGTGTGAACGAAAGCGGCACGCTCGCCCTCGTCAATGCTAATTCGCGCTATGCCGCTATGGGCGTGTTCGAAGTAATCAAAGGTCCCGACCGACTTATCCTTGACGATCAAATCTACACCATGAGCACTTTTTGGGGCCAAGGCAAATCCTACGCTCATGTCAAAGCCATAAGTGGAAGCAATTTATACTATGTCATCGGGGATCAGAACACCACTCGTGATGCCTTCACCAGTAGTTCATCACAAAACGCTGCTTATCAGTGGATTCCCGTGTCAGAAGACGATGGAAGTGGTGATTTTCGCCTCTACAGTTTGCAGGGGCTTTGGTTCACCCAAACAGCCAAGACAGACAACTACACTTTCACCTCCGACTACACTCAAGCTTCGCGCCTCCGCCTCGTAGATGCTGTGGAAATGCGCGACTCTGTATGGGTCAACTTTTGGCAGATAAAGAACGTAGACAGTGAGTTCAACACTTTCATGTTCTACGGTAATGGCAATGCATTGGGAGGAACGAATAATGGTGTGTCGGAATCAGGGTGTGTAGACAACGGAAAGGGTGCCTACAACAACTACAACAACCGCATTGCCTTTGTACCAGCTCAGGCCGACACGAGCTACAACTATATCTATTTCAGTGCCCTTGGTCCTGTACCTCTCTGCGACAATGCCCGAACCACCAGTGTACCCTCCGCCCGAAACGGCGTGACTGCGTCCGACGACAAAGGCGCGCATTGGACCATCAAGCGACATGGCAAATTCCTCACCTTGCTTTCGGGAAACGGACTTTACCTGACCTACAATGCCACCGACGGATTCGGTACTGACGCTCTTGAAGCCAACGCTTACCGCTTCCAATTAGCATTCAACTCCTACGAGAACAACAGCGCTACCCGTTTGGAACTTCTCTCCAACGACGGCACGCAAGCCCTTTGCGCCGACTACCAAGGCACAGCGCAAAACGAGTATGCCCTTACGTGGGGCACAGAAAACACGCGTTTCAGCACCTTGCGCAAGCATTTCATGCTCAACACGCCCGTCTATCCCGAATACACCTTCGACGGGAGCAAACTCCGTGCTTACCGCATTTACACCAACTCGGGCAATCTGCTCATCAAGGACGGCAGCACCACCGACAGCGATGGCGAGGCTCTCGCCACCGCCGCCCTCTCTACGCACACGGCGAGCACTTTCGTGGCGCAGGATAACGCTGAAGACTTCTGGTTCTTCGAACGCTACGATACGTCCTCGGACAACGGCGACGTTTACCTCCGTTCTTGCACAGGACGTTACTTCGCCTACGACACCACTAACTCGAAGTGCATCACCACCACCGACAAATCTGCTGCCGCCCGTGTACGCCTCGTGGAGAACGATACCAAATACCAATGCTGGCAGATTGAAATCATCGACTCCTCGCTCGGAAGTACGAACGTGATACGCAACAACAGCGGCACGTTTGTGGCAAACTGGGCCAACGCCGACGCAAGTTATTTCCTCATACAGCCTGTCGACCTCGAGCCAGACTTTTACGAGGAAGAGGGCGGTATGCTCCGCTTCCTGCAATTCAAGAACGTCATCGACACACCCTACATTTCTAACGGCACAACCAGTTCTACCGACGTAACCACTGTCACCTCCACCAGCGAGAGCGACATTATGCAGCGCACATGGAAGAACATCGGTTCGAACGATAACTTCGTGCTGAAAAACGCCGAGGCGAACTACCTCACCTACGACGAAGCCACGCAAACCTTCTCCGCCAGCACCGACTCCACTCTGGCGCAACACTTCGCCCTCTTCCCCAACACCTACGGAGGCTCTTACGTCACGTGGTGCCTCGTATTGCTCACCAAAGATGCCGACGGCCACTGGGTGTCGCCCACCGACGCGTCGCTCTGCATTGTGCGCAACGACGACGGCACGCTCACCACGGCGACGTATGCCGACGTCATCGGCAAAGCCTCCTCGGGCGTGTACTTCACCTCGGGCGTCACACATGTCTTCGGCAACAGCAGTCTTTCGCAATACTACTACGTCAGTCTATCGACGAATACCGACAAATACCTAACCGACAACACCAACGGTTCGTACGACGCCAAGGGCGACAGCAAGTACCGCAGCGAATACGACGAGCCTTACAATAGTCAGCTATGGTCGTTTGTAGGCACCGCCACCAATTTCGTCATGATGAGTCGCGACAGCGTATACCTCTGCTGGAACAAAGACCCTGAGGCTTCGCCCCGCCGTTTCAGCACCACGCTCAACCTCTCTGAGGCCGCCCACTTCGCCATGGAGGGGACGGACGAGGACCTCGCTGCCGGCGTATTTGCCGTAAAACTCCTTTCGAGCGACTATGCCGAAACGGGCGACGTGGGGCAGTACCTCTACTATTTCACCGAGGGCAGCAACTACCAACTTGGCCTTCAGACCGATGCCACCGCCAAGGTAAAGATTGAGCATTGGGACTACGTGGAGGCGGAGGATTATTCCGACTACACCATTCTGCCCAAACGTTCGTACTACGTGAAGCGAGTGCAGAGCGAAACGCAGGACCTACCCAACACCATCATTCAGCCCGACGCGAACTACGGTTTCGACGTAAACAAGTACACTGGCGAAAAGGAACAGACCACCAACGTCTACACCATCGACCAATACATCAAGGACGGCACGACTCGCATGATGTACTTGCCCTCTATCCTTTACAGCAAGGGAAATCGCAATTGGGGACAGACCAATTTGCGCATGTACCAGCGTTTCTACGACTACGAAACGGGTGAGTGCGTCAGCCCCTACCGCATCATCTTCACCAACGCCAGCCGCCGCCGTTACAATAACGGCACGGTGATGGGCGCATACCTCGGATTGAACAAGCAGACTTCGGGCAGCTACGTCGACAACGGCTTTACGTTCCAAATGCCGTTCGAAACGCCCAAGGGCTACCGCTATACGCTCGCCCTCGATGCCAGCGCCTACACGGACTTTGTGGACTACTACGGCGACAACAGCGTGGCCTACGATGCCAACACCACAACCACAGGCATCAACCTGCCGAGCAACTCACCGCTTGTAGAACCGACGCTCTCCTCACGTGCGCTCTACGTCATCCACAACGCCCGCGAAATGGCCGACTCCATGCGCCTCTGCAAAGAGGGCAACGCCGACGACCGCTGGGTGGAGACGCATACCATCTCTTTTCCCAAGAAGAAGGTAAACTTTAAAAACTGTACCGTGCCCTTCAACCTGCAATTGCAGAACTACTGGTTCTACACCTCAAACGCCTCCTACACGGAACGCGACCGGGAACATGCCAACGCCGACTTGCAGAACGTCACGTCGTACAGCGATCTAGATATCGAGATTGACGCGGCCCACAACTCCGCCGGACTCGGCCGTTACACCTACTGCATTGAAGGTGCTGCAAACTCCTATGACGACCTCAGCAGACTTCGATTCCTTGCCTTCCGCTATCCCAAAATGGGGACGGACGGCAAGGGCATAGCTGGCAGCTATACCGACGCGGCCGATTTGGGTATGGCGCTAGGCGACAGTTCCGTCATCAAGGTGTACGCTGTGGTCAAAGCCGAGGACGGCACCACGGCCATCCGTTACCAATTGGCCAAGTTCACCCTGCTCTTCCTCGACGATGCTGAGCCGCTCCCCTACTCCGACGTGTTGGGCTACGGCACGGACAACACAACGTTTAAGTCAGACCGCGCGCCCCTTGCCTTAGAGAAGAACTACGGCACGGCACGCGCCCGCATCAAGTTCAGCTTCGACCAGTACACCACCTACCGCACGCCGCCTTTCGGCACCTCGCGCATCACGGCGGGCAGTGAGGTAGGGCCTTACACGGAGATTGCCAACAGTTTTGCCTATCCCCTTGTGTTCGACCACTCTACGTACAACTTCGAGCCAAACAACTCTGCCTCTGGTGGCGGTGTAAACACATGGGGTTCATTCTCGCTTATCAAGGCTTACAAGAGCACCAAGTCCATCGCAAGCTACTACCAAACGGCCTACCCCGACAGCACTCGGTTCGCCAATGTGGAAAATTCCGCCTTGCTCTACATCGATGCTTCGGAACTTCCCGGTCAGATTACCTCGCTTTCCTACGACGGCTCGTTGTGCAAGGGTTCGCGCCTCTTCTTCTCGGCTTGGATAGGTTCGCCCAACAACGGCAGTGATGACAATCCCGCTAACGTCATCTTCACCGTAAAGGGCATCTACACCGACAGCAACGGCGAAGAGCAGAGCGAGGAGATTTACAGCTACTGCCCTGGCCCCATCCTATGCAACGGTCGCTCCACCGACGGCACCACGGTGTCGGGCGACGCAAGTGCGGTGGTTTGGCAGCAGTGCTACTTCTCGTTCATCAACAACGGTACAAGGAGTTACACGAGCTACGAAATGCTCGTAAACAACGCCTGCACCGACTCCAAGGGCGGCGACATCCTCATCGACGACATCTCGATGTACGCCCTCTCGCCCTCGGTAACGATTGAACGCACCACGCCGGTCTGCGGACAGCAGGTGACGCTCGCCAAACTGACCACCGACTTCGAGGGTATGCTCAACACGCTAGGCCTTGCCGAGAATGAAGACCCTGCGACGGGTACGCCGCAGATGTGGTACTGTATGATCGACAAAAACATCTACGACACGGAAATGGCCAAAAACTCCTGGCCCAGCACCAACAACGCCAAAGACGCTTTCTTCAAGGCTCTTGTGGGCAACCCCAACAGCACGAGCAGTGCCGACCGCGCTTTCCGCAGCGTGAAGTTCTCTACGCACTACAACGACTTGCCTGAGTTCAATTACAAAACGATTCTCAACGACAACCTCACAGAGGGTGTCATTTCACGCGAGACAACAGGCGATGGTGTGCGCCACATGATCATCAGCGACAAGCTGAACGGGTCCAACCTCAAAGGCAACCACAAATACTACCTCATTTTCGTGCCGCGCTACGGAAACGATCCTATCACCGCCGCCAACGCCGTGCTAGAGTTCCAGATTGGCGACCGTTGCTGCGTGATGTCAGAGTTCGTCACCTCAGCCTCTATCACCTTCCTCGACGATGGCGGCGACAACAGTTGCACCGACAATCTGGTGCAAGTGTGTGCAAACCAGAACGTTAACATCACCGCACAAATCAATGGTGTAAACACCAACACAGGAGCCGTCGTCACACGCATTCCCATGTACGACTGGTGGCTCAATTACTCGATGGGCGAAATAGGAAATATATTTATCGATGCCAGCGGCGACTATGTGATTCACACCGACGGCAATGCCCAAGAGGGGGAAGTGAGCGTGTTAGAAGCCCTCAGCAACTTCCGCCACCACTACCCCAAAGCCGCTAGTTTAACTAGCGTAACGGCCGTGCCTGACGATAAGGACTATCCTTTCACCGAGGCCCAACTACAAGGTTTGAAATCGCTGTTGCAAAGCACGAGCGACGTTTACGACAATGCCGGCAACATTGTGGAAGAAGGCCACATCGCCCCCCTTCACCTCTACTCCAAATCACTCAACGTCACCGTGCCCAACACCACCAATGGGGCCATCAGCACCATCACCCTCATCCCCATTGAGGAAGCTACAACCGACAGCGTGGTCTATTGCTACGACCCGCAGCTGATCAACATCCAAATATCAGGTCTCGCTCCTCAAATGTTCGTGGGTTTCCGCAACAAACAGAGCCAATACCCAGAAAGCAAAAACACAGGTGTGTTGCGACTAGGGCAAAGTTTTATCACCGATGCCACCAACGGCATTCAAGGCACAGACGAAACAACCCGCCCCAATCACATGCTCCGCCTTCCTTTACGCAACATTAACTTGATTAGCGCCAACTCCATCGGTGTGAAGAAAATTGAGCGCAACGGGGTGACCTTTGCTCCCCTCTATTTGGTAGGAACAAACGACGACCAAACCGAAGTGTACGATGAACAAGAGAATGCCGACGGAACTAGCACCATCAACTTCCGCGTGGTAGGCGAAATCTACGACATTGTGGCAGAGAAAGCTGCCGAAGGCCAAGCCGATGCCGACCAGCCCGATGCCTATGCCGACATCTTCCTCTTCAGCAACTTCCAGCCTCGCGAAGGCTTCTACTACGAACTGCGCATGGGCTTTGAAGAAGAGTTCCCCTCTGGACACGAAAAAACTGATGAGGAAAAAGCCGTGTGCGATGGCGCACTCACCCTTCGCCTCTGCATCGTGCCCGAAAACCAGAAATGGACAGGAGCCGCTGGTAGTCCTGATTGGAGCAACGACAACAACTGGGCACGTGCCGACAAAGAAACCGACCTCTATAAGTCAAGTTCCGACACCTACCCCACCAACGAGGCCAACGGCACCAACCACGGTTTTGTGCCGCTCGACTTCACCAACGTTATCATCCCCTACATGGATGCCGACACCGACCTGCCCTCACTCTATGAGGTGGAAAACAACCATTCGCAGAATGAGTTTATCAACTTCAACGGTGGTAGCGGCAGTACCGAAGGCGAGCTAGGCATTGACGACCTAAGCAGTTCGGGCAACATCAGTATGGAGCAAGGCAGCCACACACCCTACATTCAGTATGACCTCACCGTAAACTCCAGCACGCCCACTCAATACTCGAGCGACGGCACCACATTGGTCTACACCTGCCAACCCTTCTACACCTACACTTGTCACTCCGTGCTGCTGCAAGCTAATAGCGCATTGCTCCACGCCGAACTCTTACAATACGACAAGGCATGGATGGAATATGCGCTCAATGCCGGTCGGTGGTACACTCTTGGTTCTCCCTTCCAAGAAATGATGGCTGGCGACTGGTACGCCCCCACCGATGGCGGTAAGCAACAAACAGAGCTTTTCAAAGACATCACGTTCAACACCACGAGCTATAATCGCTTCGCTCCCGCCGTCTACCAACGTGGATGGGACAAGGCCAAGGCCTACGTCTACTACTTGCAAAACGGAACCTCCACCACAGCCACCTCAACCGACGTGGCCATCCGTGCCGATTGGAGTGCCGTCTACAATGACGTCGATGCCCGCTACCCCCAAGGCAATGGTTTTTCACTTAAGACCAACACCAAGGGAACGGGTAGCCACACTTATAGTTCGCTGCTGTTCCGTTTACCCAAGGAAGACGCAAGCTACAACTACTATAAGCACGACGACACCAGTTCGAGCTACGACCAACACACCACAACCATCACCCGCACCAACTCGGATGGCAAGAATCTCACCGCTCGATTCAACACCGACCACTTTGCGGATGGAGCCACCTCCTTCCAACAAACGCTCAGCAACCACACCTCAAACAACCGTTTCTTCTTGGTGAGCAACCCCTTCCCCTGCGCTCTAAGCATGTTGGCTTTCTTCACCGAGAACCCCAATCTCGAAAAGCGCTACTGGCTACTCACCGAAACGGGACAAACGGCTATCATGCGTGGAGATGGAGCCACCGGATGGATTGAGATAAACGGCAAAACCACCACCTCAAACGGCACGGTGGCTGCAGGCCAAGGTTTCTTTGTGGAGGTGAAATCAGATAAAGCGGCAAACGATGGCACACTCACCGTGCAGTTCAGCACGAACATGGAAACGGAGAACGCCACTAGCACAAACGTTATCACGCTGCGTTCACCTAAGCGCAATGCGCAACGCACAAGTGCTACATCTTCCGCCACCAACACAGATGCCACCGATAGTGAAACAACTAGCAGCTTCCCCATGCTCCGCATTCGAGCCGAACGCTACGGATTGCAAAGCGAAGCCGTGGTGGTGAAGAATGAAGACGCTAGCAATCGCTTTATTGCAAGTGAGGACATGCAAACGTTGCTCGACAACACGCTATCCACCACTCCCACCATTTACACCGTGGCCGACTCTGCCGCCACCACCGTAAACGTGCGTCGTACCATGCAGCGCATTCCCTTGGGATTGGCTAGCAATTCATCCGAGCCCTGCCGCCTCACCTTCTCTGGACTTAACACGTTCAGCGAAACGCTCTCATTGCTCGATGCGGAAACGGGGCAACTCACCTCGCTCACTCTAGCTGCCGATGCGGAAGGTAAGACGGAAGTAACCGTTCCTGGACTAACCTCTGGTCGCTACTTCATCCTCTCGTCCGAACAGCCCGACCCGAATGATGAAACCATCGACCAAAGTCCCTATTGCACCGTTGATCAAGAGGGGCACCTCACCGTGCACAGTCTCTCCACTCATCCCCTCACCTACGTGCAAGTGGTGGATGCTGCAGGCCGCGAGCTCTATCGTTTCACCCCCTACACCAGCACTCTCACACTCAAACTCCCTATGGGCGTGTATGTGGTGAAAGCGCAGACCGACACGAAGCAAAACGTTTGCAAAGTGAGCATAAACTAAGCTTTCCCTATAGCAACGCTAGCAACCTTAGGGGGCGATGCGTCCCGCGTTGGCGAAAGAAGAAACGCAAGTAGAAACATAAATAGCATAAGCATTCAAAAGACTTGTTTAAGGGTCATTCTGAAGGCTTTCTATTCATCTTCTACTTGCGTTTCTGCTTGCGCCGACGCGGGACGCGTCGCCAATCATTTTACACCACTTCCCAACAAAAATTCGTACCTTTGCAACAAACAACAACACGCTCTAAATAATGAATAATTCTACCCTATCGCGCATCAAATCCCTATTGCAACAACTGCAGCAGGGCATATATGAAAAAAACACCGAAATCTCACTCGCTCTACTGGCTGCCCTAGCTGGTGAAAGCATCTTACTACTAGGCCCTCCAGGAGTGGCCAAATCAATGGTGGCTCGAAGACTCAAATTGGCGTTCCAAAACGCTCGTTCGTTCGAATACCTCATGTCACGCTTCTCCACACCCGATGAAATATTCGGACCAGTGAGCATTGCCCGACTCAAAGAGAGCGACAAATATGAGCGCGCCACCGAAGGCTACCTTCCCACCGCCGATGTAGTGTTTCTTGATGAAATATGGAAAGCTGGGCCCGCCATACAAAACACCTTGCTCACCGTGATGAACGAACGTATATTTCGCAATGGAGACCAAGAGCTACACCTACCCCTTAAACTGCTTGTAGCCGCCTCTAACGAACTACCCGCAAAAGGCGAAGGACTAGAAGCGTTGTGGGATCGCTTCATCATACGCCTCGTGTGTCGATGCATTCAAAATGAACACGTATTTCAACAAATGCTTATCGAAGTCGAAGCGTCCTCTGAGGCATTTAAGGAGAACAATGAGGAAGAAATATCTCCCATCAGTGCCAATGAATACATTCTATGGCAAACAGAAGCACGAAAAGTGAAACTTGCGCCCACACTGCTTAAGGCCATCAGTCAAATAAGAAGCCAACTGCAACACGTGGAATTAGAAGAAGGCGATTTGGCTCGCCGCATCTACGTAAGCGACCGCCGATGGGTGCACATTGCCCGACTGCTGCGCACCTCTGCCTACGTGCAAGGCCGTTCTGAAGCTACCGTGGCCGATTTGTTACCCATGTACCATTGTTTATGGAACGAGCCCGATGAGTTGCCCACCGTGCGCCAACTCGTACTGCAAGTGATTTTCGCTCCGCTATCCCAACACATTGAGCAACTAGCTGCTAAAGTGAAAGGTCAACTACGAACTCGTCAAACACAAAACGCTCTAGCTAAAACAAGAAACGCCACGGCCGAAGCCACTGTCCAACTCACCGACACACCTCCCTACGAAGCCGAAGCCGAACAACTCTGCAACGAGATTGACCACCTGCAACACGAATTAGAGCAAAACCTCTTCGTCAGTGCTGACGATCAAGCCCTCGTAACCACCCACGTGCAGCAACTCTATCAACAAGTGGCTTTATGCCGAGTGGACATTCGCAAACTTCTCTATAACGATGAATAGCCACTCGCAGCTTAACTACTCACAAATGCTGCAAGCGTTCGTCAGCACGGGAGAAGAACCAAACCTAACGCTCTGCCCCACCGACGCTCTAGCTCAATGCCTAGGGCGCCTTATGCACTATGCCCCCACCAAGGCGTTTGTTAGAAACAACGCCGTAGCTGCCCGCGTATTCATCGACACGCTTTCGCAATTTGTGAGCCGCGCGCAGCAAAAAGCCACTTTCCAAGCTCAGCGCGTTAGTTCTGAACGAAAGCAACGAGAAGAAGCCTGCACGTGGAGCCATGCCAAACGCAGCGAGAATGGAGCTGCGCTATTGCAAACGCTCAACGAGAAATACCAGTTTCAAGGCTTCAACACGAATTTCTACCAACGCGAACTGAGCCAGCCAGAAGCTTTTTGCGATGATGCCCTATGGCAAGCGTTGATGACAGATTGGGAACAACACATCGAACTTCGACTGCAAGGTTACAAGCAACAGTTCGTTGATACTCAAGAGCCCTTGCTAACCCAACAACTTCAAGGCAACCTCAAACATACCACGCAGTATGTGCGCGAACACCACATTCCACTCGAACGCTTCTACCAAATTTGGGCCTTGATGGGAGGACAATGGAATTCGCTAGAGTTTGAACGACTGATGCACACCGTCAACTTTCAACAACGCTACCCTGTGTTGCTGAAAATCACAGACCAAATGGGCCGCCGAGCCGAAGCACAAGGCACCAAACGCATAGGCTACACCTCGGGCACTAGCGAACAAATGGAGCACGCCTCACAAAGCGACATCACAGGCATCACCCTAGGACGCGACCTCACCGCCTTATTGCCTAGTGAGTGGGCCCACTATCTCGATGCCGACCTCGAGGGAGTGTTTCTGCAAAAATACGTCACCTCCCGACTGCAAACCTTCAGCTATCAAAGTCACGCACTCAACGCAGCTCGTTCGCTTCACACTAAGCCAGCACGTCCCAAAGGTCCCATGGTGGTGTGTGTAGACCGCTCGGGAAGCATGATGGGACAGCCTAGCGAAGTAACCCTCTCACTCATGATGCGCTTATGCGAACTTTGCTACGAACAACAACGCCCTTGCCACCTCATTGCTTTCACTACGCATGCCCAACCTATCGACGTGCTCACCGACCGCACTCTACTGCTTCGCTTTTTTCACGGCAATGCTGAAGGAGGCACCGATGCTCACCAATTGCTCATCAAACTCTATCAATTGCTGCGCAATCAAAGCCACTATGCTGGCGCCGACGTGCTTTGGGTGAGCGATTTCCGCATTCCCCTACCCGAACTTTCTCACTTCGATGAATGGAAACGTTTGCAACACGAAGGCACTCGCTTCTATGCTCTGCAACTGGGCATTGCTCAAAATCATTGGCGACCGCTCTTTGATGCAAACTATCAAATAGCCGACATTGCAATGGCCGTAAGATAAGAAGAGAGCGGTTGTTAATTAATACCGTAAGGCTCAATCAGCGTTTTTAGTCATTTGTACATTCTGTTAGAAGGCATTTGCCGAAAATTATTAAGCCACTAGTGAAACACTATTAAGCCACTAGTTTTTCCTATTAAGCCAC
>CAVKKI010000011.1:0-16870 GCA_963656725.1 Oribacterium sp.
ATACACACTGGCTCACCGGTCGTCAAATCGAAGCAGCTCGTATCGCTATGACACGTTACATGCAACGTGAGGGACAGAGCTGGATTCGTATCTTCCCCGACAAACCCATCACCAAGAAGCCTGCCGACGTACGTATGGGTAAAGGTAAAGGTGATCCCGTTGGATACGTATTCCCCATCACACCGGGTCGTATCATCTTCGAAATCGAAGGTGTACCCTTCGAAGTAGCTAAAGAGGCTCTTCGCCTTGCTGCTCAGAAGCTTCCCGTAACCACTAAATTCGTTGTTAGACACGACTTCGACAAAAACGCCTAATCATGAAGATTTCAGAAATTCGTCAAATCCCCGCAGCAGAGCTCGCACAACGCATTGCTGAAGAGGTTGAAAAATACAACCAAATGGTGCTTAACCATAGCATCTCTCCTCTGGCAAATCCTTCACAAATCAAGGCGGCTCGTCGCACCATCGCACAGATGAAGACAGTGTTGAGAGAAATCGAACTTAACAAGTAATAATTGTCCAGATGGAAGCTAGAAACTTAAGAAAAACAAGACAAGGTGTTGTAATTAGCAACAAAATGGACAAAACCATTGTTGTAGCTGCTAAGTTCAAAGAAAAGCACCCCATTTACGGTAAATTCGTCTCCAAAACTAAAAAGTATCACGCACACGATGAAAAGAACGACTGCAACATCGGTGATACAGTGCTCATCATGGAAACTCGCCCCTTGAGCAAAACAAAACGTTGGAGAGTTGTTGAAATTGTAGAAAGAGCTAAATAATTATGATACAAGCAGAATCAAGATTGACTGTTGCCGACAACAGCGGCGCACGTGAAGCACTCTGCATTCGCGTTCTCGGTGGTACGAAGCGTCGTTACGCTTCAGTCGGCGATGTGATTGTCGTTTCTGTAAAGAACGTCATCCCATCAAGTGATATTAAGAAAGGTGCCGTATCAAAGGCTTTGATCGTACGTACTAAAAAGGAAATCCGTCGTGCCGACGGCTCTTACATCCGCTTCGATGACAACGCATGCGTTCTTCTCAACAACGCTGGCGAACTCAGAGGTAGTCGTATCTTTGGCCCTGTGGCTCGTGAACTTCGCGCTGTCAACATGAAGGTCGTTTCTTTGGCACCTGAAGTACTTTAATCAAGATTTCAAAAGAAAGTAATGAGTAAGTTACATATCAAAAAAGGCGACACCGTCTATGTAAACGCTGGTGAAGACAAAGGCAAAACCGGTAAGGTTGTCAAAGTCCTCGTTGATAAACAACGCGCAGTTGTTGAAGGTCTCAACATGGTTTCAAAGAGCCAAAAGCCCAGCGCTAAAAATCCCCAAGGCGGCATCGTAAAGATGGAGGCTCCTATTCACATTTCTAATCTGAACGTAGTTGACCCCAAAACCGGTAAGCCCACACGCATCGGACGTCGTAAAAACGAAGATGGCAAGTTGGTACGTTTCGCTAAAAAATCAGGAGAGGAGATTAAGTAATGAGTAATACAGCACAACTTAAAAAAGAATATGCAGAGCGTATTGCCCCTGCTCTGATGAAGCAGTTCAACTATTCTTCATCAATGCAAATCCCCGCACTGAAGAAGATCGTTATCAACCAAGGTCTCGGTATGGCCACTGCCGATAAGAAAATTATCGACGTTGCCATCAACGAGCTCACTGCCATCACTGGTCAGAAAGCAGTTGCTACTGTATCAAAGAAAGACGTTGCCAACTTCAAACTTCGTAAAAAGATGCCCATTGGCGTCATGGTAACTCTGCGTCGTGAGCGCATGTACGAATTCCTCGAAAAACTCGTACGCGTAGCTCTTCCCCGTATCCGTGACTTCAAGGGAATCGAAAGCAAGTTCGATGGCCGTGGCAACTACACACTCGGTATTCAGGAGCAAATCATCTTCCCTGAAATCAACATCGACACAATCGACCGCATTCTCGGTATGAACATCACTTTCGTGACCACAGCTCCTACCGACGAAGAGGGTTACGCACTCCTCAAAGAATTCGGCCTTCCCTTTAAAAACGCTAAAAACTAATTCGAAACTATGGCAAAAGAGTCAATGAAAGCTCGCGAGGTAAAGCGTGCCAAGCTCGTCGCTAAGTACGCCGCCAAGCGTGCAGCACTCAAGGAAATTGTCAACAAGTCGAATGATCCCGTTGAAGCTTACGAGGCAGCTCGTAAACTTCAAAAGATCCCTCGCAACGCCAATCCTATCCGTCTGCACAATCGCTGCAAGATCACGGGTCGTCCCAAGGGCTATATCCGCCTCTTCGGTCTTTCTCGTATCCAATTCCGCGAAATGGCATCAAACGGTTTGATCCCCGGCGTAAAGAAGGCCAGCTGGTAAAGAACTTATCACTTCTATTATTTAATATTGTCGGGAACGTCCCGATTAATTAAACAATTCAAACAAATGACTGATCCTATAGCAGATTTTCTTACGCGTTTGCGTAATGCTATCCAGGCAAAACACCGTGTGGTTGAAGTGCCTGCGTCAAATTTGAAGAAGGACATCACTAAGATCCTCTTCGATCAGGGTTACATCCTCAACTACAAGTTCGAGGAAGATGGTGCACAAGGCTCCATCAAAATCGCCCTTAAGTACAACCCTCAAACAAAGGTAAACGCTATCAAGAGTCTTACTCGCGTTTCTAAGCCCGGTATGCGTAAATACACTGGCTATCGTGAAATGCCCCGTGTTATCAATGGCCTTGGCATCGCTATTATCTCTACTTCAAAGGGTGTAATGACAAACAAGGCTGCTGCCGACCTCAAAATCGGTGGTGAAGTTCTTTGCTACGTATATTAATTTAGGAGGAACAAAATGTCTAGAATAGGTAAATTGCCGATTAACATCCCTGCAGGTGTAACAGTTACCCTGAAGGATAATGTAGTGTCCGTTAAAGGACCGAAGGGTGAGCTCAGCCAGGCTGTTGATCCTTCCATCATCGTCACAATCGAAAATAACGAAATCACTTTCGCTATTGATGAAGCTAACGACACAGTTGAACAAAAGCAAAAGCAGGCTTTCCACGGCCTCTATCGCGCACTTGTTAACAATATGGTTGTTGGTGTTTCTGAAGGCTATAAAAAGGAAATGGAACTCGTTGGTGTAGGTTACCGCGTTTCTAACCAAGGAAACCTCGTTGAGTTCGTATTGGGTTACACCCACAGCATTTTCCTTCAATTGCCCCCCGAAATCAAGGTTGAGACGAAATCTGAACGAAACAAAAACCCGTATATCGCTCTCGAGTCTTGCGACAAGCAATTGCTCGGACTTGTATGCGCAAAAATCCGTTCTTTCCGCAAACCTGAACCTTACAAGGGTAAGGGTATTCTCTATGTAGGCGAGCAGATTCGTCGTAAGTCTGGTAAGTCTGCTGGTGCAAAGTAATTTAAATCTTTAAGATTATGACTACGAAAAAAGAACAAAGACGCGTAAAAATTAAATATCGGGTTCGTAATAAGATCTCTGGCACTGCTGCCCGTCCTCGTCTGACGGTGTTCCGTAGCAACAAGCAGATCTACGTACAAATTATCAACGACGAGACAGCTTCGACTCTCGTTTCAGCCTCTTCACTTGGCTTTGAAGCAATGCCCAAGAAAGAGCAGGCTGCCAAGGTAGGTGAAGCAGTTGCTGCCAAGGCAATTGCTGCTGGTATCACTGAGGTTGTTTTCGACCGTAACGGATACCTCTACCATGGTCGTGTAAAAGAAGTTGCTGATGGTGCCCGCAAAGGCGGACTTAAATTCTAATTAAGATTATGGCAAACAGAGTAAACGTAAACGCAGAAGAATTAAAGGATAGACTCGTTGCTATCAATCGTGTTGTCAAAGTAACCAAAGGTGGTCGTACTTTCACTTTCGCTGCTATCGTAGTAGTAGGTGATGGTAAGGGCGTAATTGGTTATGGCCTTGGTAAAGCTGGTGAAGTTACAGCAGCTATCGCTAAGGGCGTAGAGGCAGCTAAAAAGAATTTGGTAAAAGTTCCCGTTCTCAAAGGTACTGTTCCCCACGAGCAAGCAGCTCGCTTCGGTGGTGCTGAGGTGCTTATCCTCCCCGCTTCTGAAGGTACTGGAGTTGTAGCAGGCGGCGCTATGCGTGCCGTGCTCGAGAGTGTAGGCATTAAGAACGTTTTGGCTAAGTCAAAGGGTTCTTCTAATCCTCACAACCTCGTAAAGGCTACTATCTTGGCTTTGAGTGAAATGCGTGATGCACGCACGGTGGCTCAACATCGTGGTGTATCTTTGGAAAAAGTATTCAGAGGATAAACTATTATGGCAACGATTAAGATACAACAGACGAAGAGCCGTATCGGTGCTCCCAAAGACCAAAAGCGCACTTTGGATGCGCTTGGCCTTACAAAACTCAACCACATTGTTGAAAAGGAGGACACTCCCAACGTTCGTGGTATGATTCGCAAGGTACACCACTTAGTAACGGTAGTAGAATAATTTAAAATAAACGAAGCTTTATGAAATTACATACTTTAAAACCTGCTAATGGTGCTACAAGTTCACGCAAGCGTATTGGCCGCGGACCTGGTTCAGGTCTCGGTGGTACGTCTACCCGTGGTCACAAGGGTGCCAAGTCTCGTTCAGGTTATAGCAAGAAGATTGGTTTCGAAGGTGGTCAGATGCCTTTGCAGCGTCGTCTTCCCAAATTTGGTTTCAAGAATATCAACCGCATCGAGTACAAAGCAATCAATCTTTCTACTCTTCAGGCTCTTGCCGAGGCTAAAAACCTCGAGAAGATTGGTGTTGCCGAGCTCATCGCAGCAGGTTTCATTTCTTCAAGCCAATTGGTGAAGATTCTTGGAAATGGTGAACTCAAGGCCAAATTGACCGTAGAGGCTCACGCATTTTCAAAGTCCGCTGAAGCTGCTATCACTGCAGTAGGCGGCACAGCTACAAAAATCTAATCAATCCTACTTCGATGAAAAAAATAATCGAGACCATCAAGAACATTTGGAGAATTGAGGATTTGCGTACACGCCTCCTCATCACCATACTCTTTGTTGCAATCTACCGTTTTGGCTCGTTCATCGTGCTTCCGGGCATTGACCCCGCACGTCTTTCTGCATTGCAGAAGCAAACGAGCGAAGGCTTGATGTCTTTGTTGAATATGTTCTCGGGTGGTGCCTTTTCAAACGCTTCGGTGTTTGCATTAGGAATTATGCCCTACATTTCGGCATCCATCGTCATTCAGCTTTTAGCCATTGCGGTGCCCTACTTCCAAAAGATGCAGCGTGAAGGTGAGAGTGGTCGTAGAAAAATCAATCAGTACACTCGTTGGTTGACAATAGCAATTCTGCTCTTCCAGGCTCCTACCTATCTTATCAACCTAAAAGCTCAAACCGCTGGTTCTGGCGCTTTCTTGGTTGGCGATGGATTCTGGTTCATGTTGTCGTCTACGATTATCCTTGCGGCAGGTAGTATGTTTATCCTGTGGCTTGGCGAAAGAATCACTGACAAAGGCGTTGGAAATGGTGTGTCACTAATCATTATGATTGGTATTATCGCACGCATGCCAGGTGCTTTTGTTGCAGAATTTGTTACTGCATATAGCGGTGCTGAAGGGGGTGGACTTATCAAGTTCCTCTTCGAAATAGTAGCACTGCTCTTCGTAATGGCTTTGGCTATTATGTTGGTAAAGGCAACTCGCAAGGTTCCCGTACAATATGCACAACGCATTGAAGGCAATCGCGCTGTAGGCGGTGCACGTCAGTACATCCCCTTAAAGCTCTTCGCAGCCAACGTGATGCCTATCATTTTCGCACAAGCTATCATGTTCATCCCCCTGACTCTAGCCCAAACCATTTCAAAAAATGGTGGTAGCTGGGTTTTGAATCAGTTCTTGGATCACACGAGCGTTCTTTACAACGTAGTGTTCGTAATTTTGATTGTAGCGTTTACGTATTTCTATACCGCTATCACTTTGAACCCCGTTCAAATGGCAGAGGATATGAAGCGTAACAACGGTTTCATCCCAGGTGTTAAGCCTGGCAAACCCACAGCCGATTATCTCGACGAAGTGATGTCACGCATCACATTCCCCGGCTCATTGTTCATTGCTTTGATTGCCATCCTTCCCGCATTTGCAGGTTTGTTTGGTGTAAAGCAAGACTTTGCCCAGTTCTTTGGTGGAACGTCTTTGCTAATCCTTGTGGGTGTAGTTTTGGACACGTTGCAACAAATTGAGAGCCACCTCTTGGTGCGTCACTATGATGGATTGCTCAATTCAGGACATGTTCGCACACGTTCAACGAAGGTAGCTGCCTATTAAAAAGTTCTAGTCTGAATGATTTATCTGAAGACCGATGATGAGATAGAGTTGTTGCGTAAGGCCAACCTCTTGGTCAGCGCAACACTCACTGAAATAGCAAAAATTGTTGAGCCGGGTGTCACAACCCGCCAGTTGGACACTTTGGCTGAACAATTTATCCGCGACCATGGAGCAGAACCCACTTTTAAAGGTTTTCCCAATCCCTTTGGAGCTCCATTTCCTGCAAGCATCTGCACCTCTGTTAATAATGTGGTGGTGCATGGCATTCCCAATGATGAGCCACTCCGTGAGGGTGATATCGTTTCAGTTGACTGTGGCACACACATTGATGGATTTTGCGGCGACTCGTGCTACACATTTTGTGTGGGCGAGGTAAAACCCGAGGTAAAGGAACTTTTGCGAGTAACGAAAGAGTCGCTTTACAAGGGAATAGAGCAAGCCATCGCAGGACATCGTTTAGGCGATATCGGTTATGCGGTACAGCACCATTGTGAACAAGCTGGTTACGGAGTAGTAAGAGAGTTTGTAGGTCATGGCATAGGTCATGAAATGCACGAAGAACCTCAAGTACCCAACTATGGTAAGCAAGGCACTGGCAAACAATTAAAAAATGGTTTGTGCATTGCTATTGAACCCATGATTACGATGGGAAGTCATGAATTAGCGATGTTAGAAGATCGTTGGGGCGTAATTACCCGCGACGGTAGGCCCGCAGCCCATTTCGAACACACCATAGCTATTCATCATGGCAAAGCAGACATTCTCTCATCGTTTGCAGAGATTGAAGAAGTAGAACGACAAAAACATTAATATGGCAAAAGAAGCTGCTATCGAACAAGACGGGACAATCGTTGAAGCATTGAGCAATGCTATGTTCCGTGTAGAATTAGAGAACGGACACGAAATTACCGCCCACATCTCAGGCAAGATGCGTATGCACTACATTAAAATTTTGCCTGGCGACAAGGTAAAGGTAGAAATGAGTCCGTACGATCTTTCGAAAGGAAGAATTGTGTTCAGATACAAATAAACAAAACATATGAAAACAAGAGCATCATTAAAGAAACGGTCAGCCGATTGCAAGATTGTACGTCGTAAAGGCCGTCTGTTTGTGATTAACAAAAAGAACCCTAAATTCAAAATGCGTCAGGGTTAACCAAGTTCCGCAATAAACAATAACAAAATATGGCAATAAGAATTGTTGGTGTAGACCTCCCTCAAAACAAACGTGGTGAGATCGCCCTGACCTACATTTACGGTATAGGTCGTAGTAGCTCGGCAAAAATCTTGGACGAAGCCGGCATTGACAAAGATATCAAGGTGAAGGATTGGACTGACGACCAAGCAGCAAAGATTCGTGAAATCATTGGTGCAGGTTACAAGGTTGAAGGTGACCTTCGCTCTGAAATCCAGCTGAACATCAAGCGCCTTATGGACATTGGTTGCTATCGTGGTGTTCGCCATCGTAATGGTCTGCCCGTTCGTGGTCAGAGCACAAAGAACAATGCTCGTACTCGCAAGGGTCGCAAGAAGACCGTTGCTAACAAGAAGAAAGCTACTAAATAATAAATAATTATGGCAAAGAAAACAGTTGCAGCAAAGAAGAGAAACGTGAAGGTTGACGCTAATGGTCAGTTGCACGTTCACAGCTCTTTCAACAATATCATTGTGTCTCTTGCAAACAGCGAGGGTCAGATTATTTCTTGGTCTTCTGCTGGTAAGATGGGCTTCCGTGGTTCTAAGAAGAACACTCCTTACGCAGCCCAAATGGCGGCTCAGGATTGTGCCAAAGTAGCTTACGACCTCGGTCTTCGCAAGGTGAAGGCTTACGTCAAAGGTCCTGGTAACGGTCGTGAATCTGCTATCCGTGCCATCCACGGTGCAGGTATCGCAGTAACTGAGATTATCGACGTTACTCCCCTTCCCCACAACGGCTGCCGTCCTCCTAAGCGCAGAAGAGTATAACACAGTATATAGTTTACAGTTAAAGAAATAAGATAACAATGGCAAGATATATTGGACCCAAGTCTCGTATCGCCCGTAAGTTTGGTGAGGCTATTTTCGGTGCCGACAAAGTGTTGGCAAAGCGTAACTATCCTCCTGGACAGCATGGTAACAACCGTCGTCGCAAGACTTCTGAATATGGTGTGATGCTCGCTGAGAAGCAGAAGGCAAAATACACCTATGGCGTTCTTGAAAAGCAGTTCCGCAACTTGTTCGACAAGGCTGCTTCTGCATCAGGCATCACCGGTGAAATCCTTCTTCAAAGTTTGGAGTGCCGTTTAGACAACGTAGTATATCGTTTGGGCATTGCTCCCACTCGTGCTGCTGCTCGTCAGCTCGTCAATCACAAGCACATCACTGTAGATGGTCGCGTGGTTAACATTGCTTCTTACAGTGTAAAGCCTGGTCAGATCATTGCAGTGCGTGAAAAGTCTAAGTCTCTCGAAGTTATTGCCGACTCTTTGGCAGGCTTCAACCACAGCAAGTATCCTTGGATTGAATGGGATGAGACTACTAAGAGCGGTAAGCTCCTTCACAAGCCCGAACGTGCTGACATCCCTGAGAACATCAAGGAGCAGTTGATCGTCGAGTTGTACTCTAAAAACTAATCAATAATTCCCTTACATTCATGGCGATATTAGCATTTCAAAAACCTGACAAAGTTATAATGTTGGAAAACGACTCCAAGTATGGTAAATTTGAGTTTCGTCCTTTGGAGCCTGGTTTCGGCACTACTGTCGGAAATGCATTGCGTCGCATTCTTCTTTCATCGCTCGAAGGCTATGCCATCAACACCATCAAAATTGAAGGTGTTGAGCATGAGTTTGCCACTGTGACTGGTGTAAAGGAAGACGTGACCAACATTATACTCAACTTGAAGCAAGTACGTTTCAAGCAGATTGTAGATGAGTACGAAAACGAGAAGGCTACTATCACCATCTCAAACTCCACAGAGTTTAAGGCTGGCGATATAAGTAATTTTCTCAACGGATTTGAAGTGTTAAATCCTGAATTAGTGATTTGTCACTTAGATTCTAAAGCCACGATGCAGATAACAATCTCTATTAACAAGGGTAGAGGTTACGTTCCCGCCGACGAGAACCGTCAGTTCTGCCAAGACGTTAATGAGATTGCTATCGACTCCATTTACACTCCTATCCGTAATGTCAAGTACGCTGTTGAGCCCTTCCGCGTTGAGCAGAAGACCGACTTCGACAAGCTTGTGCTTGAAATCACTACGGACGGTTCCATTCACCCGAAGGATGCACTGAAAGAGGCTGCTAAAATCTTGATTTACCACTTCATGCTCTTCTCTGATGAGAAGATCACGATTGAGGACAAGCCCGATGCAGAGAACGAAGAGTTCGATGAAGAAGTGCTCCACATGCGTCAGTTGTTGAAGACGAAGTTAACCGATATGGACCTCTCGGTTCGTGCGCTTAACTGCTTGAAGGCAGCTGATGTGGAAACCTTGGGCGAGCTTGTTCAGTATAACAAGAACGACCTCTTGAAGTTCCGCAACTTCGGTAAGAAATCGCTGACTGAGCTTGATGATTTGCTCGACAGTCTGAATCTATCGTTTGGAACTGACATTTCTAAGTATAAATTAGATAAAGATTAATATCTGAAATGAGACACAATAAAAAATTCAACCATTTGAGCCGTACTGCTTCTCATAGAAGCGCCATGCTCTCAAACATGGCTTGCTCTTTGATCAAGCACAAAAGAATCACTACGACTCTAGCCAAAGCTAAGGCGCTGAAGAAGTATGTTGAGCCCCTCATCACTAAGAGCAAGGACGACACGATGAACTCTCGTCGTGTAGTGTTCAGCTATCTTCAAGACAAGGTTGCTGTTACTGAACTTTTCCGTGAAGTACGCAGCAAGGTCCTCGACCGTCCCGGTGGCTACACTCGCATCATCAAAACTGGTTTCCGTGCCAGTGATGCGTCTGAAATGTGCTTCATCGAGCTCGTTGACTTCGATGAGAACATGGCTAAGACCAAGAAAAAGGCCACTCGCACTCGCCGTAGCAAGAAGGCTGCTGCTGAAACTGCTGCTGAAGCCCCTGCAACTGCTGAAGCTACAGAAGCCCCTGCTGAGGAAGCAAAGGCTGAGTAATCCATTGCGAAACTTGATTTACGGATGTGTCCAAGCATCCGTAGCTCTTTAAAATAATTGGAACTGTTTGCGCACTTCATGCTGTGAACAGTTCCTTTTTTATTCAAGTAAAATCATTTCTCATTCTATATATCTTAAAACAAACGAAGAAAGCATTATTATAGAGCAAAAAACTGAAAAATGAGAGTGATTTACTAAAGAAAAGAATACCAAAGTGTTATTATGATACGTCAAGTAACCCTTGAGGATGCTGCAAGCATCGCAGCAATCTACAATCCGTTTGTGACAGACACGTGCGTCACTTTCGAAACAGAGCCAGTGTCGGTGGAGGAGATGCGCAATCGCATTCAACAATTGTCGAAAAGTTATCCCTATCTCGTTTATGAGGAAGAGGGTGAGGTGTTGGGCTATTGCTATCTTCACCCTTGGAAGCCCCGTGCGGCTTATCGTTGCACGTGGGAGGTTACCATTTATCTTTCGCCGCGTGCGCAAGGCAAAGGAGTAGGCCGGCAGATGTTGAATCGGCTTTTTGCGGTGGCTCGAGAGCGTGGCGTACATGCCCTTATTGCTTGCATCACTCAAGGAAATGAACACAGCATAAGCTTTCATCAGCAAATGGGCTTTAAACAGGTGTCGCATTTTGAAAAGGTGGGCTATAAGTTTGGCCGCATGCTCGATGTGTTCGACTTTGAGTTGTTGTTGATTTAAAGCATCATCTTTTGAACAATTATACTCTTTTACGTTCTGTCTTAATTCTAGTTTTTGGGGGGAAGGGGCAGAGAACTATAATCAGCGATGAACTTTAGGCTTTATTTAAATGTAGTGTCGTTTTAACCAAAGCGTAATATCGTTTCTCCAATTTTGCAATGCAAATCAAATTAAAGCATTTCAAACAATGAGAAACAGCAATGCATCGCAAATTGTGATTGAAACAACTGACGATGGACTCTTCCTAGCTTATAGAGTAGGTTTCGCCAGTAGTTATGCCTTAGGCGAAACAGAAGAAGAAGCTCGCGACAATCTCCTCTCTCGCTTTGATCTTTTCGATGAAGAGTGGGAAGATATGTGAACCATTTAATACCCAACATGCTGGCACGCACGTTTTTCTAGAAAAGAAAGGAAAGCGTGCGTGCCAGTTTCTTTTATTCCCTTATTTCTTCGTAATTTTGTGCTGAATTTTAAGAAGAAATAATGGTTCGAAATATTATAGAGATTACCCATGGCGTGACCCGTCACCCCGATTATCGTCTGGCTCAGCCACTAAATCTTTGCCTAAGGGCTGGTGAGCCAGTGGCGATTTGCGGAGTGAATGGAGGTGGAAAGTCACTCTTCGTCGATGTGTTAACGGGCGCTCACCCTTTGCTTGGCGACGCTATAAAGTACGACTTTGGGCCGAATGCCTTTAGCAAACGTTGTTCCGACAACATTCGGTTGGTCACCTTTCGCGACGTGTATGGTGGCAATGAACCCGCTTACTACCAGCAGCGTTGGAATCAGGCCGATGAGCAGATTTTTCCCACAGTAGAAGAGTTGCTAAAGCGTAGTCTAGAATCCTACACTGCATCGAGTGTTTTTTCGAATGATGAATTGTTGACGCAGAGTGCCGAATTGTTGAAAGAGTTGGGCGTGGAAGCCTATTTGCAGAAACCCATCAACAAACTTTCTAGCGGTGAATTGCGTCGCATGCAGTTGGCTCGCACCTTGGTGTCATGCCCGCAAATGTTGATTATCGACAATCCCTATATTGGTCTTGACGTGGCGGCTCGTGAAATGTTGACCCGAGTGTTGGAGCGCCTTTCCCAAAGTCTGACATTGGTGTTGGTGGTGAGTAGGGTAGAAGACATTCCCGATTTCGTGCAAACCGTTATCCCCGTTGGCCATAAAAAGGTATTTTCTCCGTGCGAAGCAAGTGTCTATAAAGAGAAAATAACGAAGTACGGTGCTTATAACGAAGATACCGCGGAAGAAGATGCGCGCTGTTCTGCTCACGAAAAGAATGATTCTAGTTTGGCTCTAGTTCTTCCCGAGCGCAATCACCCCGCTGCTGTGGCAGAAGGCGAGAGTGTCATTGACTTTCGGAACATCACCATACGCTATGGCGAGCGCACCATTCTAAAGAATTTGACTTGGAATGTGAAGCGTGGCGAACATTGGGCCTTGATGGGCCAGAACGGCTCGGGCAAAAGCACGTTGCTTTCTTTGGTTTGTGCTGATAATCCCCAAGGCTACGCTTGTGACATTCGCCTCTTCGGTCATCAGCGTGGAAAGGGTGAAAGCATTTGGGACATCAAGAAACACATTGGCTATGTTTCGCCCGAAATCTACTCCACCTATCGCAAGCAGCTCTCGGCGCTCGACATCGTAGCCAGTGGCCTTCGCGACACCATCGGACTTTACCATCAGCCCACTGAGGCCGACCGTCAGCACTGTATGCAATGGCTCCGTGTTTTTGGTTGTGAACACCTAGCAGCCCATAGTTATCTCACACTTTCAAGTGGCGAGCAACGCCTCGTGTTGTTGGTGCGAGCTTTTGTGAAGCATCCCGACCTGCTCATTCTCGATGAGCCCTTCCATGGGCTAGATAATCCCTATCGCCATCGTGCCATGCAGGTGATTGACACTTATATGAACGACCCAGCGAAAACGCTCATTATGGTCACGCACTATGAAGAAGAACTGCCTCAGTGCATTGATCATCGCCTGACGCTGACTCGCAATTGAGAAAAAGATTGCGTTGCTCATCTAGACGCTTTTTCTTAAAATCAGAAATAGAAAAACTACGACGACCTTATTTGCATAAGATCGTCGTAGTTCCTTTTAGAGGGTGTTGAAGAGGAAAAAGCCTATTTCTTAAAAGGTTTTCGCCAGTTGCAGCCTTCTTTCCATCGTGAGCAACCGTAGGCGGTGTTGCCTTTAATTACTTTGCCTTGGCCACATTGCGGACAAACGCTGCCTGCACGGATGATGCGCTTTTTCGGTTTTTCGCTGGTGGTGGCTGAAGCATTTGCTGAGCCAGAAGCCGAGGCTGATGCATTGGCTTGTCCCGATGAAGCGTTAGCTTTAGCCTTTAGCGAGGCCAACTTGTCAACAGCCTGCTCGATGTGACGGCTCGTATTGTCGCTAAGCACCTGTCGCACCACATCGGTCACCATCTCTTTCAGTTCGGTAATGAATTGCGCGGCGCTGTATTCGTGATGTTCAATTTGGCGCAACTTCTTTTCCCACAAGCCCGTCAGTTCGGCACTTTTGAGCAATTCTTCTTTAATGATGGAGATGAGTTGCACGCCCGTGGGGGTAGCCACGATGGTTTTGCGCTGACGGCGGATGTATTGGCGGCGGAAGAGCGTTTCGATGATGGCAGCACGGGTGGAAGGACGCCCAATGCCATTCTCCTTCATCGCGTCGCGCAGTTCCTCGTTGTCCACGGTGCGTCCGGCCGTTTCCATGGCTCGCAGTAAGGTGGCTTCGGTGTAAGGCTTGGGCGGTTGCGTCATTTTCTGTGCCAAGTCGGGCAGGTGCGGACCGCTTTCGCCTTTTACGAAATCGGGCAGTGTGCGTTCGTTGTCCTCCTTCTTCTCGTCATCGTCGGCTTGGGCGGTGAGTTTAGCCGCTGAGGGGGGCACGGCCCGCCAACCTGGTTCCAAAATGAGCTTACCCGTTGTTTTAAACGGCACGTCGGCAGCTTGACCAAGCACGGTGGTGGTGGCAAATTTGCAGTCGGGATAAAACACGGTGATGAAGCGTCGCGCCACGAGGTCGTAAACGTTGCGCTCCATATCGGTGAGGTTGTTGGGGGTAACACCCGTGGGGATGATAGCGTGGTGGTCGGTCACCTTCGAACTGTCGAACACCTTTTTGCGCTTTAGCAATTGCGGCGTGGCGCGCAGTGGTTCGAGCAAGTCGTTATAGTGTGAACGGATGCCCTTAAGAATGTTGGGGCATTTAGGGTATATGTCGTCCGAAAGGTAAGTGGTGTCTACACGAGGGTAGGTGGTCACTTTCTTTTCGTAGAGAGACTGGATTAGGGTGAGCGTGGTGTCGGCCGAGTAGCCAAATTTTTTGTTGCAATCCACCTGCAGCGAGGTCAAGTCAAACAATCGGGGTGGCTGTTCCGTGCCTTGCTTCTTCTCCACCGAGGTCACTTTGAAAGGCTCGGTTTTGATTTTGTCGAGGGTGGCTCGTCCTTCCGCTTCGGTGGTGAAGCCGCGTCGGGCAGGCGCTTGCTGCTTTTTCTTCTCGTCGCCGGGGGCAGCGGCTTCCTCATCGTCGTTAGGGTCGGCCATCACAGCGTTAAACACCGTGTCGCGATATTTTGTGGTCAACACCCAATAAGGCTCGGGCTTAAAGTTTTCAATCTCCAATTGCCGGCGCACAATGAGGGCCAGCGTGGGGGTCTGCACCCGGCCAATGCTGAGCGGGGGAGCGCCATAACCTCCGCCATATTTAATGGTGTACAGCCGGGTAGCGTTCATGCCCAGCAACCAATCGCCAATGGCGCGACACAATCCCGCCTCGTAAAGCGACTGATAGTTGGCCTGCGGCTGCAGCGTGGAAAATCCCTCGCGGATGCTCTCTTCCGTCAGCGATGAAATCCACAGTCGCTGCACGGGGCATTTCGCCTCCGCCTTCTGCATCACCCATCGCTGAATGAGTTCGCCCTCTTGGCCCGCATCGCCGCAGTTAATGATGAGTTCAGCGTTCTGCATGAGTTTTTTTATCACGGCAAACTGCGCCTCCACCCCCTTATCGTTTTTTAAGCGAATGCCGAAGCGTGGCGGCACCATGGGTAAAGCCCCGAGCGACCAACGCTTCCAAAGCGGCGTGTAGTCCTCGGGGTATTTCAGTTCGCAAAGGTGACCAAAGGTCCATGTCACTTGGTAACCATTGCCTTCTAAGTAACCAGAATGTTGTTGTGTGGCGCCGAGAATGTTGGCAATGTCGCGCGCCACGCTAGGTTTCTCTGCAATGCAGACAATCATATAGTAGGGTTAAGAATATTTTTTCGAATAAGTGATGCGTTCTTGTGGCCTTAGTAGCAAAACCTTTGGCTCACGGGGTCGAAGTGAATGCCGTCGGCCTCAAAAAAATGTGCGATGGCTCCGTTCTCGGCTAGAATTTGTGGCGTTCCCTCAGTGATGCCCTTGGCGTTGAGCAGCCAAAGGTTGTCGGCGCTGTGCAGCGCCAGTTCCACGTCGTGGGTTGAAAGCAAAATCGTTTTTCGCTCTGTGTGCGCCAAGTGGGCCAACAAGCGCAGCGTGTGCACTTTGGTGGCGAAGTCGAGAAAGGCGGTGGGCTCGTCGAGCAGAATGAGCGGTGTGTTTTGCGCCAAGGCTTTCGCTATGAAGATGCGTTGTCGCTCGCCGTCGCTTAACGTGCAGAGCGGTCGGTGCACCAAGTGTGAAGTGCGCGTCAGTTGCAAAGCTCTGCTCACGCTTTCGTCTTTGTTTCGGCCCACAGAGGTGAGCCAGTGGGCATAGGGCAGCCGCCCCATCTCCACCACCTCGCCGGCGGTGAGCGTGTGATCCTCGGGCTTGTGCGTCAACACAATGCTCACCGTTTGCGCCAGCGTGCGTGGCGCCAGACGGCTCAAGTCGTTCCCCTTGCAAATCACCTGTCCTTCAAGCGCTTTTTGCAGTTGCGCCAAGGTGCGCAGCAAGGTGCTTTTGCCGCAGCCATTCGAGCCGAGCAGAGCGGTGAGCGTGCCTTCGGGCAGCGAGGCGCAGAGGTTTTTCACGATGCATTTCGTGCCGTAGCCAATGCCAACGTGTTGAAGCGTGAGCATAAGGGTTTAATGAAATTTACGTCCGCAGAAGATGATGCGCAGACGGTTGCTGATGGCCGAACCGATGTAGCTCCACTGGCCGTGGCGCAGGTTGATGCAAAGTTCCTCGAGCGAGCGGTAGAGTTTCACCCAAGGGTGTCCCCATCCCACAATGCGGTAGATGCGTTTGCGGTAGTTCACGTGTTCAATCACGTGGCTAGGGTGACGAAGGGGAAACTCCAAATCGTAGCGCTTCATGGTGAAGATGCGTCGATAGCCCGAGGGCAGCGACTGCAGTCCGCCGTTGAAGTGAGCCGAGTCGGCCACCACGCCAATGTTGTTGATGAGGTTGAGACGGGGCACGATGCTCAGTTGCGAGTTGAGCAGCAAGTGAGCGTAGTAGATGCTTTCGTAGTAGGCTTTGCCGCGAGCCTTGTGCATGCGGGCCATAGGCAAGAAATCTTTGCGCAGTTTGCGCTCCTTCACCAAAGCCTCAATGCGTGCCACGGCCTCGGGGTCGTCGAGCCAAGTGTAGTGCTCGTCCCATTTCTCCACCACGCGGCGCCATGAAGCCCAGCCCGACACGCAAAAGTTGGTGGTAAAAAGGTAGTCGGCTCCCTCCACATCCTCCGTGCGTTCCTCAAAATTGCAACCTTGAATCATGCCAATGCGCTCGTCGTGTTCGTAGCG
>CAVKKI010000011.1:16908-21628 GCA_963656725.1 Oribacterium sp.
AGCATCTCCTTGCAATAGCGGAAAAACGATTGCGTGGGCACGTCGTCGTCCTCCATCACAATGCATTTATCGGTGATTGAGAAAGCCCATCGTTGCGAAATGAATTCTGAAGGGTCGCATCCGTAGTTTTTCTCTTGATATTTTCGATGCACGGTGCAAGGCCAGTCAATGTGTTCCACTATTTTTCGGCAGGCCTCAATGCCCGCCAGGTCGCGTTCGCCGCGTGGCCCGTCTTGATAGAGGAAGAGCTGAGTGGGTTGCGCTTTGCGCACTTCGGCAAACACCTTCTCGAGCAGTTGCGGGCGGTTGAAGAAGAGAATGAGAACGGAAATGTCCATAGGGCTGACTGTGTGGTTTTTAGTGGATAATAGGAGAGGGAAGGGACATAATTATTCGTTGATGTTTTCCTCCTTCTCTAGCGTTTCGGCATAGAAGATGGCGTGTCCGCCTCGCTTGTCCTCAGGGGGCAGTTGCATGTAGTTGCGATAAAGGTCGGTGAGGTAGGCGTCGGGGTTGGCCGGAGCGTTAAATTCGGCATCTTCAAAGCGGATGCGCTGGGTGGGGAAGATGCAGTCGGTGCGGTGCATAATGCCGTAGCCGTTGTTGTTGAGCGTGTTTGAGGTGTACTCACCCTTTCTGTGAAGCAAACAAGCCACATTCCATTGCAACTTACACCAAGCGCGCTTCCAACCGAAATAGAAAAACTCAGCGAAAGAGCGCACGGAGTAGTAGTGCTGACTGCTCAAAATGGCGTTGGCGCGGCAATATCCCTTCGTGACGCGCTTGATGAATGAGCGCGAACAACTAGGGTAGGGCATCATGGGGAAAATGTCCACATAAAGTCCTTTGCCGTAGGCTCGGGTGAAATCGTCGGCCGCCTCCACGAGGAAGGAGTTGCGGTCGCGCACCTTATAGATAGGCATGCGCACGTTGGGGTCGGTGTCGGGCGTTTGTATGTAGAGGTGAGCGGGCAGTTCGCTCTGCGCCGCCTTCACCAGTCGGGGCAAATCCTCAAGGCGCATGGCAATGTCGATGTCGTCGTCCCAGGGAATGAAACCACCGTGGCGCACGGCGCCGAGAATGGTGCCTCCATCAAGCCAATAATCAATGTGGTGGCGTTGGCAAATGGAGTCAATCTCTTTGAGAATGGCCAATTGCTTCAGTTGCACGGCGCGGCGGTGCTTCTCTAAATAACGAGCTAAGGGTTCGGTCATGGGGCAGACTGATTTATTTAGTAGGACGTTTCACGTCAATCACCTGGCCCGTGTAGTCGGCCAAAAGGCAGCGCACGGTGGCATCGGCCACCACTTCCGAGCGTAGCAACGTGTCGTCGGGCTCCACCCCAAAGTTTTTCACGCGCATAGGCGTTTTGGTGCGTTCGGGGTTGATGCAGTTCACGCGAATGCCCGCCGATTCCCACTCTTGCGACACGGCTTGCACAAAGTTGACGATGGCCGCCTTTGTCGAAGAATAGATGCTATAGAAGGCGCGGCCGCGAGTGTAGCTGCTTGAGGTGAAAAAAATGAGCTGACCGTGGGTCAGTTTTAAGTAGTCGTAGGCTTCGAGCGCCACGTTCACCGTGCCCATGTAGTTGGTTTGCACGGCGGCGGTGATGGTGGCATAGTCCATAGCGCGGAGCGGCTCTTTGTTGAGCACGCCGGCGGTGTTAATCACAAAGTCGATGCGTCCCTCCTCCTTTTCGGCCACTTGTTTCAAGGCTTTGGCCACGTCGGCTCGGCAGCCCACATCGGTGCCAGTGAGTGAGCGCGAAAAACTATGCACGCGTGCGCCCGCCTCAATAAGTTTGTCGGCCACGTCTTTGCCAATGCCATACGATCCGCCAAACACCACAGCTACCTTCCCTTTGAGCGCTTCGGCTTGCAGCGTTTCGGGCGCTTGCGAGCCGCGCAGTTGAAAGAGCTTGTCGAGCAAGAAGGTGTCTTCTTTATAAGTGAGCTTCATGTTGCTCTCTTCGCCCGCCACGAGGTGCACGGGCACTTCGGGCATGTATTTCACCACCACGCCGCAATCGTCGGTCACCTTAAACTTTGGGTCGCTTAGGGCGCGTTCGTAGGCTTGGGCAATCACCGAGAGCTTGAAAGCCTGTGGTGTTTGTCCGCGTTGCAGGCGCGAGCGGTCGGGAATAGAGGCAATGTGGTCGTCGGCAGCTTCGATGATGGTGTCGACGGCGGGCACAGTCACGTCGATAGCGTCGAAGTGGTGAAGTGCCTCACACACATCGTTGATGATGCGTTGCGACACGAGCGGACGCACGGCATCGTGAAAAATGAGGTTCACCTCCTCGGCCGAGTCTTTATAAGCGTTGATGGCCGATAGGCTCGAGTCGTAGCGCTCTTTGCCGCCTTTAAGAATTTTCTTCACTTTTTTCCACCCATTGCGCAGCACTAGGTTCTCCACGTCGCCCACATACACGGGGTTCGACACAATGGCAATTTCGTCGATATGTGGGTTGTGTTCAAAGGTGTCAACGGTGTGTTCAATCACCATTTTGCCCGCCACTTTGAAAAACTGTTTCGGGGTGCTCAGACCTAGGCGGCTGCCAACGCCACCGGCCAAGATGATAGCAATGTTTCGTGTCATTGATATTGTGGATTGTGAAAAGAGGTCTTTTTAAAGGATTATGAATGAGGAGCAATGCTCCTTAATCATAGTGAGCAAAGTTAATAAATTCTCTTAGCATGCCCCTTGCTTTGCGCTCACTATTTTAAAGTTTGACTAAAAATAGGGCTTCGTTTTCTAAACTCTCGCAAAAAAGCGTTATCTTTACAGCCAATAATCGTGTGCCGACCCATCGGCACGAAGAGAAACGAACCTAACAATCCATTCATAATGAAGCATTTCTTCACTCTACTGCTCGCTCTGCTCACCTTTTTGCCCACGGCCTTGCGGGCTGATAACGCAGCGCCCAAACGTGAGTTTCGCGGAGCGTGGATTCAAATGATAAACGGACAATTTCAAGGCATGAGCCGCGATGAAATGCAGGCCAACCTCACCCATCAGCTCAACACCTTGCAGCAGTGTGGCATCAACGCCATCATGTTTCAAGTGCGGGGTGAGGCCGATGCCCTCTACGCCTCGCCCTATGAGCCGTGGAGCCGATTCCTTACTGGCAAACAAGGCACTGCACCCAATCCCTATTGGGACCCTTTGGCTTGGATGGTGACCGAATGCCACAAGCGCGGCATGGAACTGCACGCATGGATTAACCCCTTCCGCGCCAAAACGAAAACGACCCGCGAACTCTCAACGCAGCACCCCTACGTGCAACACCCCGAACGTTTCTTTGAATACGACGGACTTTATATTTTCGACCCGGGTATGGAAGTGAACCGCAGCTACATCTGCAAAATCGCCTCCGACATTGTGCGTCGCTATGATGTGGACGGGTTGCACATCGACGACTATTTCTATCCCTATCCCGTGGCCGGCCTCCCCATTCCCGACCAGCAGACCTACGAAACGCACCGCAATGGCATTAACAATATCGACGATTGGCGACGCTACAACGTGAATGTTTTCATTAAGCAACTTCACGACAGCATTCGCAGCGTGAAGCCTTGGGTAAAGTTTGGCGTGAGTCCCTTTGGCATTTATCACAACGACAAAGCGGGCAGCAACATCCCCGGCTCGAAAACCAACGGGCTGCAAAACTACGACAATCTCTACGCCGATGTGCTTTATTGGATAAATCAGGGGTGGGTAGACTATAACATTCCTCAACTTTACTGGGAAATTGGTCACAAGGCGGCCGACTATGAAACGCTCATTAAATGGTGGAGCCGCTATGCCGGCGCCCGTCCGCTCTACATTGGGCAAGACGTGGAGCGCACCGTTCGCGCAGCCGACCTCAACCGCCCCAACACCAACCAAATGCTAGCCAAAATCAGTTTGCAGCGCTCGCTGCGTGGCGTGCAGGGCAGTTGCTTGTGGTACTCGGCCGCCGTAGTGCGCAACGAGGGCAACTATGCCACCGCCTTGCAAAAGGTCTATAACGCTCATCCCGCCTTGCAGCCGCTCTATCCCTTTATTGATAATAAAGCGCCCAGCAAACCCCGCAAACTCAAAGCTTTGTGGATGCCCAATGGCTATTATCTTTTCTGGACCGCTCCCAAGGCTAGCGATGAGATGGACAAGGCCCACAGCTACGCCATCTACCGCTTCCGAAAAGGCGAGAAGGTGGACTTGCAAAGTGCCGACCACCTCGTGGCCATCACTCCCAACACGTGTTATCAGCTTCCCTATGTTTCGGGAGCCGATAAATATGTTTACGTAGTCACTGCGCTCGATCGCTTACAGAACGAGTCGAAAGCCGTGAAAACCACAGTGAAACTTTAGTAGCGCTGAGCGAGAAAACTATTAAGCCACTAGTGAAACACTATCAAGCCACTAGTTTTTCCTATCAAGCCACTAGTGAAACACTATCAAGCCACTAGTTTTTCCTATTAAGCCAGTAGTTTTTAGCACGTGCTCAAGTGGTTCTGGGGGCGACGCGTCCCGCGTCGGCGCTAGCACAAAAGCACCCTCTTATTGCCTAAAAATGAAATGCTAAAGTGAACATTCATTCAGTATAAAGCCACAACAAAAAAGTTGTGGCTTTTTAATTATAATTACGGTTCTACAAGAATTAGTGTGAGTTAACATGAAATATTGCCGAAATATTTCCGAATTTTGCAAATGAAATGGTTTCTATTCAAGACAT
>CAVKKI010000012.1:0-10550 GCA_963656725.1 Oribacterium sp.
GGCGGTAGCCAAAGAGGTTGTCGATGGTGAAGTTCACGTTAACGGCATCCCATAGGCGCTGCTGAATGGTCAGTTTCCAAAGTTGATAAGCGCAGTCGTGCTTTTCGAGCTGCGTGTCGGGGGTGGAAAGGAAACGGCCCGAGAGAGCCACGTTGAGCCGATGGAAGGAGCAGAGTTGGCGGTCGAAATCGATGCGCCAGGTGGCCGAATGCGGACGGGGCTGTGAGAATTGCGAGTCGACGCTGCGGCCTGCCACGTGGAGGTAGCTATAGTCGAACTTCAAGCCAAGGCCAAATTCTGAGCGATATTGCGCGCTGAAGTCGAGTCCACTCACCTTCACCCCCGCTTCGTTACAATAGCGCGAGGCCTCCTCGGGTTGTCCCTCAGTGGGCACGAAGTCGGCATAGTCTTCGGTGGTGATGCGACGGGTGTAGTGGTTGTAGTAACCCGTAAGCGTGAGACTGTATTGCCCCGAGAGCGCACTGCTCTGCCCCACCCGCCCGGTGTGTTCGAGGGCTAGGTTGAGGTTGTGACTTTTCTCGGCTTTTAGGTCGGGATTGCCGTAAATCATTTGCATGCCCGCCATGTCGAAAGCCATGTACATTTCTTTGAGCGAAGGGGCGCGGAAGCCGCCGGCATAGTTGGCTCTGACGGAGAAGCCCGTCCACTTGCCCATCAAGGCCAAACGGCCCGTGGTGGCGTTTTCGTTCGAGGCCGAAAACCAGTCGTGGCGAAGGCTGGCCACGGCGTTAAACCAGCGACAAGGGTTGTAGTCGAACTGGGCAAACGCATCGGCCGAACTTTGCCTATGGGCCTCATTGTCGGCAAACTGATAGGTGGTGAGGTAATCGTTGAGATAATCGGCTCCAACCGTCAGAGAATGAGCGTGAAACGTGTGCGAATAGAGTGCGTGCGCCACGTGTTGGCGATTGCTGTAGTCGTGATTGTGAGTGAGCTGATTGTTGATGTAGCGCGCCTTGTCGTATTGGTCGTAGGCATACGAAAGTTCGAGGCGGTCGTTGGGGGTGAAATCCACCTCCGACTTCAAGCCTCCGCTATAACCCTTGTAGTGGTCGTCGTAGGTGCCACGCCGACTGATGCGTGCGAAATAGCCCCCACGGGCAATGAGCCGAGCGTGGTCGGTGAGGCGATAAACCAGGCGCTCTTTCAAATTGAGCGTTTCGCCGCCATAAATGCGCTTGATGTTAGAATTGGTGTCGAGCGTGCCAGCCAGTTTCACCTCATCGCTCGTGGTGCGCTGTACGTTGGTTTGCGAGTTCCAACGGCCTAGGTTAAAGCTCACCTTGCCGGCGTAGCGCCACTCCTGGTTGTAGGTGTTGTAGCGAGCGTTGAGGTTGGCCGTCCAAGGCTCAGCGTTTTCTTTCGTAATGAGGTTTACCACGCCCGCCACGGCATTGGCGCCATAGAGGGCCGAGGCGGCTCCCTTCACAATTTCAATGCGGCCCACATTGTCAAGGTTGAGCCGGTTATAGTCCACATTGTCCATCGTTTCGCCGGCTAGGCGTTCGCCATCCACCAAAAAAAGCACGGCGTTGCCGCCAAAGCCATTCATGTTGAGCGAGGTTTCTTGGCTCATGGCGTAGCCAAACTCCAAGCCGGGCATGCGCTCGGTGAGGAGGTCTTGAATGTTGGTGGCATCGGCCATTTTGAGGTCTTGCTCGGTGATTAGTTTCGTCACCACGGGGGCGTCTTTCAAAGCCTTAGGGGTGCGTGTGGCCGTCACCACCACTTGTTCCAAGCCCGTGTCGTTGGGCTGCAGGCGCACGGTGTGAGCTTCGGCATTTGCGTTGGTGCGCAACACCATGCTTTGCGAGCGAAAGCCCACGTAGCTCACCCTTACGCGCACGGCTTTCTGGGTGGTGGTGGTGAGGCGGAAGTAGCCTTCGTTATCGGTGGTTACCAGTTGTTTACTACCATCTATCTGCACGGTTGCTCCAATTAAAGGAGCGCCCGAGTCGTCGAGCACGCGCCCCACCACGTCGGGGGGAGTGGCGGCTTTCAGGCTCGGGCACAGTCCGCACAGAAGAAGGAGCGTTGTTGCAGTTCTTCTGTTCATTAATCCGTGTTATAGATGTGAGAGGATTAGTTAGACTTTGTTCCTTCAAAAGTGGTGACCATGGCCATGGGCATAGAGCCGTATTGCAGGCTGTAGTTGAGTTTTAGGGTGGAGCCGCTCACCGTGCTGCTCTCGAGCGTTACGGTGTAGTTTTTCGTGTTTCCGTCGACCGTGACAGAGCCTTTATATTCCACATCGGCTAGTTTATAAGTGCCGTCGGTGGCTTTCGTCACGCCAATGCCTTCGACCTTGAGGTCGGGAAACCTCATATTGCCTTCGCCCGTGGCGGGAATGGTAAGGTTAATGGTGTTATCGTCTTTCACCTCGAGCACGTAGCTCACGCTGGGATAGTCGAACGAAGAGCCCATCACCGTCATTTTGCCATCGCCGGTGTAGGTGCCGGCCACTTCTTTGGCTGCGGCCGTTGTGGCGGGCGTTTCATCGTCGTCGCTGCTGCATGACTGGAACACTGCGGTGGTGCTTACAAAGGCCAGCACGAAGGCCATTAAAGTAAATAACTTTTTCATTGTAGAATGTGGTTTTGTTAGGGGTTATAATTGAATGTTTGATTTTTGCTGTTTGCGTCTTCTTTGGCGTATGACGTAGCCCGACACCAAGACGAGCGTGGAGAGCGTGCCCCAAAGAAACACGAAAAGTTCGGAGAGGGGGCCGAGGAAGGGAGTGTAGCAGCGCCCCACGTGCAACTCGAGCGCAGTGTTCCACAACGAGAGGGGAATGCGCGAGAAAAGCTTGGGTTGCCCTTTCAGCGGAGCGTTCTGCCCTACCCCGGTGGCGTAGTCGAACACGAGGGGGCGGGCAAAGTCGGTGGAATATCCGCTCACTAAATGACCCGAAACGGCTCCGCCAAAACCCAGTTGCGGTGCTTGGCCCGTGAAATAGTCCACCACCTGGCCCGTGGCGGGTTGCCATTGATACATTCCGCTAAACGAACCTACGAGCCACGAGCCGTCGGCTTCTTGACGGAACACGTTCAGCCCCATGGGGCTAACCGGCGCGGCCTTCTCGGCGGGGAGCATCGTGGGCGACTGGCTGAAGCGAGCGTCGACGTGGAAGAAGCCGTCGGCCGTGTGGAGCAGCCATTGGCTGGTGCTGCGGTCCCATCGCAGAGAGCGCAAGCGGTCGTTCCAAGGGTTGGGAGTGAAGTTGACTGGGGCCGTTTTCGTGAACACGAAGAGCAGCATGAAGGGCGGACGCAGGCACGTGCCGGTCAGCGTGAGCAGCAAGGTGAGCACGATGGTGTAGCGGCCCAAGCGGTTGTGCCACTTCAAGTGCCACTTCATTTGCTTTGCTTGTTGACGACAAGCGTTTGGGCGACCCCGGCGGCGAAAGTGGCGAATGGAGTAAGGCAGCAAGAAAAGCACGATGCCCGTGAGGCAAAGCACAATGAGCACGAGGGCAATGGCATCCACCACCAAGCGGCCCGCAAGGCCAAAGAGTTCGCCACTGTGAAGCTTCCACACGGTGCGAAAGAGCGTTTCTCGAGGGGTGAAACCGTTAGCCGCCTTCAGCACGTGGCGCTCTGCCTTTCCGCCTTGAAAGGTGTAGAGAGCCGAACGCGAAAGGGCCACCACGCTCTGGCTGTCGGGGGTGAGCGCAAGGTCGGTCAGTCGTTCATTGCCCAAAGGCAAGGGTTGCGCCAGCCATTGGCGACCGTTGTGACGGTAGACTCCATAGTTAGTGGCACACCACAGAGCGCCTTGCCGCGTGCGCACCAGGTGACGAATGCTGCGACGGTCAACGCCTTGGGGCAGCCCGGCGTTGTAGTCGCTCCACTCATTCCCTAAACTGTCGGTGAGCCACACTCCGCCATAGCCATAGGCCAACACTTTATTGGGAGCGAGGCGCTGCGTGCCCCTCACCACGCCTTGATTAAAGGCTTTTACTTGATAGGAGCTGGGCAGCCACGAGCGGCTCACCTCACAAGCGGAAAAGAGCGAGCGGTGATTGAGCACGATGCCCGACAGGCAAAACACGAGCAGAAAGAGGGCAAACACCACGCCCACCCATTTGTGATAGCTGCGCCAAGTGAAGAGGCGACGGCGCGAAGCGGTGGAGGGTTTAGTTTTCGGGCACATAAATAATTTCGCCATTCTCTAATTCGTAAGCTATGCCCACCTTTTTGCCTTTATTGCCTTGTGGGGAATTTTGGTTGGCCGAGGGGGTGTATTTGTTAATCTTCTCCCCTTCTTTCGTAATAATCTCCATGTTTTCTTTTCCCGGATTTTTCACCATGGTGAAGTCATCTTTCGAAAACATCTCGGTCATGTTGTAGCGTGTGACTAGGGCCACCATCAGCGCCACGGCAAACACCATGGCCACGTCGAAGAGGTTGCTCACCACGCTCATGGGGTCGTCGTCCTCGGCAAGGTGTGCGAGGTGGGCGTTGCGTTGTCGTCGTTGTTTCATGCGCGGTGTTCCTCCTCGATTAAGTCGGCTAGGAAGTTGAGGTGGCTCAAATCTTCTTTAAACCAACGGGTTTTGGTTTGTTTGGTTACGAAACCGATGGCGGCGGCAAAAAGGCCCACCACAGTGGTGGCAAAGGCCACTTGCATGTTGTAGGCCATAGAGGCGATGTCGCCCGTGGAGAGGCCTACCAAGGCGGGGCCCATGGGAATGAGCGTGCCCATCAAGCCGAGCATAGGGCCCATTTTGAGCAAGGTGGTGGAGAGGGAGAGCTCTTTGTCGACCCACTGCTCATATTGGTCGACCAAGCGGTTGACACGGGGCATGCTTTCGCGCTCGCTGACCATGCGACGGAGGTAGGCCACTACGAGCGATTGCTTCGTTTGGGGCAGACGCTCGGAAAGGGTGGCGAGGTTGTCGTGAGTCAAGTCGTTCATCTGCTCACGCAAGGCGGCTCCCACTTTGCGCTGGGCCACATATTGGCCAAAGAAGCCGCCGAGCAGCAACAATGAGCGCAAGAAGAAATAGATGAGCAACACCACCACGGGCACGAGCAAGCCCGTTGAAATCCAGAAGAGTACGTCGGATATGTAATTCATTTCGTTCGTTTTTTATCGTTAGAGTTTTTTTGATTATCGTTTGGGGTTTTCTGATTGTCAATCGAAGATATTTGTTTATCGTTTGGCTTTGTTGTTTATCGCTTGGCTTTGTTTATTCATTCGGAAGCGATAGATAATTCCTCCCAAACCCATGCCAAGAGCCACAAGCGCCACCACCGCCAAAAGAGCCGGGAGGTTGACCGCGCTAATGCCGTTCACGGCGGTGCGTCCGTTCACCGTGGCCACAATGCCAAGCAAGCCGAGCAACACGTTGAGCAAAAAGAGCATTTCGAGACGGATGGAGCGCTCGGGCAGCAACACCTTCACGCCCCACGTGAATAGGGGCAGCAGCACCAGCACCACGAGGGCGAAGCCCCAAGAGATGAGCCGAAAATCGATGCCCGTGAGGGTGAACACGAGTTTCACCAACAAGCTAAACAACACGGGGAAGATGAGCAAGCCGGGGAAGTGTTTCAACAAGCGAAAGACGAGGCGGCGACGCGGACTGACGCTTTCGGCCGTGCGGACGTCGACCCACGTGACGCAGAAGAGCAACGTGAGCGACACATCGAGACTGAGCAACACGGCCACGTTGAGCATGAGTTGCTGATTGGCCAACCAAGCGGCAATTTGTGTGGCCGACTGCTCAATGGCTAGGCTCCACATCAGCCCCGTGAAGAGGGCTAGCGCCACCGCGGCCACCAGCACCTCTGCCCAGTGGTGAAACGTTTGCTTCAGCACGAAGGTGAGGCACACTAGGGCCATCATTACAATGAGTAGGGTTTCCATAATGAAGAGGCAAATGGGGGAAAGAGGGGTTATTCTTCGTTCATATTTTTTCGCCTACGGCGCACCAGCAGAGCAATGCCCACAAAGGCTGCCACGAGAATTGCGGCTACCACCACTCCACTCACCACGGTGGTGGTTTGTTGGGCTTTCTCGGCAAGCGTTTCCTTCTTCATCACCACGCCTTTGTCGTTAGTGGTGGCGGATTGGGCGTTGCGAATTTGCTCCACATTCTGCTCGTATTCCTTAGCCTGGGCGGCATCGGCTTTCGTGGCGATGAATTGACGCAGTTTGGCGTTGTCGCACACAAAGCCCGAGCACGAGGGTTTGTATTTGTTGACCACTTCGGTGTGGAGTTGGGCAATGTCTTTGAGCTGCTGGGCCGAGGCTTTCCACAAGCCCTTGCGCGCGCTCTCCATCATCACGGCCGTCATCTCCATCAAAGCCGCGGGATTTTGCTTCTCAAAAAATTGGCGCGTGCCGAGGTGGTGCTTGTCTTTCACATAAACGTTGTAGATTTCGTCCCACATCTCTTTGTCGATGGCTTGGGGCTTCATCACGTTCCACCCGTAGGTGTTTTTCACCAAGTTGGCGAAGGCGTCGGCGCTGTTGGCTCCGCCCTTCATTTTCTCCTTAACATAGGCGGGATTGAAGAGCGTGGTGCGACTTTCCACGCCAATAGCCTCTTTCACCTCTTGCATGCGCATGTTTTGGTGGTTGCGATAGTCGGCCAGGTAGGCGTCGGGGTCTTTGCCCGTCACGTTGCGCACGGCTAGATTCATACCGCCCATAAATTCATAAACGTGGTCGAGGCTCAGTGCGCCCCATGTGTTGCTTTGGCGGGGCTGCACCACCACATCGGTGCGCGAAAGGGCGGCCTCGAAAGCGTCTTGGCGCACGCTCTCCCAGTTTTTCTCGTCGCCATAATAGGCTCCCATGTTGTTGAGATAAACCTCGGCAATCTGACTTTCATTTTCCCAGCGATCGCCCGCCTCCACCATCGATTGAATGCCCGTGCCGTAGGCGCCGTTCACGCCACCAAACACGCGGAATAGGCTCACCTCGCGCGCCTCTTTGGGCGACATGCCTTTCTTCACCAAGATGCGTTCGCTTTCGGTCACGCCTGCCTTCACTTGATTGTCGAAAGCGTCGTCACTGGCTTGCGCAGCCATTTCAACGGCTTTGTTGATGAGGAAAAGACGCGAGGCGGCAAGGTCGCGAAGTTGGCCGCTTGTTTGCACCACCACATCGATGCGCGGACGACCTAGCATTTTCGAGGGAATGAGACGCAGGTCGGTGACGCGGCCAAAGGCGTCGCGCACGGGCTCCACGCCTAGCATGTAGAGAATTTGAGCGATGGTAGCGCCCTCGGTTTCAATAAATTCGCTGCTCCAGAGCGTGTAGCTCACCTTGCGGGGATATGCGCCGCCGTGGCGTTGCCGATAGAGGTTGAGGGTGTTATTGCAGAGCTCTTTGGCCCGCTCCCAAGCGTCCTCGCTAGGCGTGTTCTCCACATTCACGGCGAAGAGGTTGCGCCCCGTGGGCAGTGCGTTGGGATTTACGATGGGGTCGCCACCGGGCGAAGGCGCTGTGTAGCCCCCATTCAAGGCATTGAGCAAAGAGTTCATCTCTTGAGCCGGACTTTCGCGCAGAGCCGTGGCATAGGCGTTGACGTTGCTCAAAGCCTTCTGCACGGCGGTGATGGCCTCGGCCAACTGAATTTGCTCGCGAGTGTAACGCTTCGGCTGCTGCTGGGTGGCGTTTTCCTTTGCAGGCTTTTCGTTTTTCTGAGCTTTGGTTTGAGCCGCTTTTTGTTCGGCAACGTACCAACGCTGTCCCTTTTTGATGGCATCCATCATCTTTTGCGGAAAACGTCCGCTCTGCTCCATTTTGTCGAAGGCCTCGCGGCTCATTTGCGGAATATCGCGCGAGTGGGGCGAGTTGGCGGCACGCAGTTCACTCACCGTGCGCGTGTCTTTTTTCTTCGGCTTGTCGTTGCGCTGAGCAAAACTGCCGGCCATCTGCATCATCATCGAGATGGCATCGGGGGCGGCCTGCATCGCCTCTACCTTGCGCGCCATGGCCAACTCGGCGGGAGTGATGCCAATGTAGCGGCAAATGTAGTCGTCGCTCACCTTCGCGCCCCCCAACAAAGAGGCCACGGTGTTTTTTGCTTTGTTTAGATAAGTGCTAGCAAAGCGTTGCTTGTGCTTCTCCACCCCTGGCTGCGCCCTGTGTTTGAGTTTGTCCACCTGGAGCAGTCCGTAGGCTATGGGGTCGGTGGCCATGGCAAACACGCTGGTGCGAATGTCGGCCTCGGCATAAGACACGCTCAACGTGTAGAGCTGCCCCGTTATTTTTTCGTTCACCAATTCTTCAGCAAAGCCCTCTACACGCGCAATTTCATCGGCCGTGTAGGGCTTTTTCAGGTTTTGGGTGTCGAGCCCTAGCTCACGGGCAATGCCTAGGCTCACGGTGAGGCTCTTCACTCGAAGCGATTGTTCCGTGGAAGGCGACTTCTCGTAGCGAGCAATGGCTTCGTTGAGTTGCTTGTAGGTGTTGCGCAGCTCACTCTCTTTAAAGGGCGGTGTGAGGTAGGTTTGCAACTGAGCGTAGGTGCGACGCTTGGCAATCATGCCCTCGCCCACATTGCCAATGGTGTAGAGGTAGAAATGGGGAAGCGTGCCCACGAGGCGGTCGCTCCAGTCATCGTTGCCCAAAGCCACTTGCTTGCGCGGAGTGTACTCCAAAGAGCCGTGCGTGCCGAAGTGAATGAGGGCGTCGGCTTGGAAGGCATAGCGCGCCCAGAGGTAGGAGGCTACGTAGGTGTAGGGCGGTGCTTGGTCGGTGCCGTGCACTATTTTGAAGGTGTCGCCACCCACGCCAGCCAAGGGTTGCGGCAGCAGGGTGACGTTGCCTAGCTGAACACGCGCCACGGCGAGACGGCCATCGTCGGTGGCCATGTATTTTCCGGGGAATGCGCCGTTAAGAGTGGCCAGTTCTTTGCGCTGCGAGGCGGAAAGGGCTTTCGTCGTCCACTCTTGAAACTGCTTTTCGCCCACCAAAGCGGGGTGGCCTTGGGAAAGGAATTGGGTGTAGGCGCCTTCGGCATACGTGCCAAACACCGCGCCTTGCTTTTGAATGAGCTGCGCCAAGGCTTCGGCCGAAGCGGGCAAATTATCCACCTTGTAGCCTTCTTTTTTTAAGCGACACAGCAAATTATAGAGCGAGGGCACCACCTCGAGGCCCGAAGCCACGAGCGAGTTTTGCCCCGGACCTTTATAATAGAAAATGGCCAAGCGCTTCTGTGCGTTGCTCTTTTGTTTGAGGTTGACGTAGCCGTCGATGGTGGCCACGAAGTCGGCCATGCGGTCGGGCATGCCATACACCTCTTGCAGCCCTTCTTTGTTGACGCGGTGGCCAAACACCACGTAGGGACGGATGGCGCCATCAATTTCGGGCGTCACCACGCTTTGCGAGAGGAAGCCACCGCCCATGCCTTGCTTGTCGCTCTGCCAATCGGCGGTTAAGCGGTTCACATTGAGGGGCGAGAAGAGCGGCACGTTCTTTTGTTTGAGAAACTCCACGAACCAGTCGCCATAGCGGCCGTGGGCCAAGTTGACCACTGCGGCCAAGCGGATGCTGTCGGCCCCGTGTTGGGCAATAAATGGCTGCAATTGGTTTACGCGATACACGTTGTAGCCCTTCTTTTCAAGGGCTTTCTGAAGGTCGGGGGCGCTACCCATAAAACCCGTAATCATCACGGCGGGAGCATCCGCCTTATAAAGTCCGTGCTTTTGCAGAAAGGCGTTGTAGCTGCTCACAGAGTTGAAACCGAGTTCGTCGGCATTTTCATCGGTAGGATCGAAGTGAGTGAGCAGTTGCGTGGGGCGCTCTTCCACCACCTCGGGTTCGGGGGCAAAGAGCCGTTTGCCGTCGATAAACTTCCTGACATATTGCAAGAGGTTGTGATAGTTGCGGCGGCCGGCATTCTCGGTGTATTGCATGAGGTAGTCGGCATCGAAGCCTGCCACCGAACAGATGTTGTTGTCGGGATTGGTGGCTGCGTGTGTGAGCGTGGGCACGCTCTCTGCGGCCTTCTTTAGTTGCTCGCGTTGCTTCTCGTCGAGGCGCAGACCCATGCCGTTCACAAAAATCATGTCGTAGCGCTCAAGGTGATTGAAATCGTCGGTGGTTATTTCGTCGAGCTTTATCATGCGGCTGCTGTTGGCCTTGGCTATCTGCCCGAGTTCGATGGCCTGATAGTTGAGAAAGGCGATGCGTGTGGCACTTGCCCATTTGCTCCACGCCCCCGCAGCGGCTGCCACGAGCGCAAGGGCCAGCACGAGCAGCGCCACGTGCTTTTTCTTAAGTTTGGTTTTCTTCTTCAGATTGGCTTTCCTTTTAAAAATTCGATTCATTCTTAATTCGTGGGTTATGATTTTCGAGGTGCAAAGGTACGGCCGCGATTTAAGGGTTTATATACCTAGAAATAGTGATTTGCGCCGAAAAACCACGAGAGCTTTTCGGCGCGAAAAATAAAAAAAGCCCGCACGCATCCACTTTTTCATCATTTATAGTGAGTGGAGAGTGCGGGGATTATTTTAGGGTGCAAGCGAAAGCGAGCAAGTCAGTGGGGGCGACGCGGCCCGCGTCGGCGCAAG
>CAVKKI010000012.1:10586-21428 GCA_963656725.1 Oribacterium sp.
AAGTGATTGTTTCTTCTTAAATCACTTCTAGCGTTTCTTCTTGCGCCGACGCGGGCCGCGTCGCCCCCACAGACTTGGTCATTTAGGGCAGCACGATGTCTTTTCCCACTGTGATGTTGTTGGCGTCTTTTAGGTGGTTGACTTCGATTATTTTCTGCACATATTTGTCGGAGCCGTAATATTTTCGAGCAATGCGGTAGAGGTTATCGCCCACCTTCACGCAGTGTGTTTTGGGTCGGGAGGGAGCGGAAGGCGTGGTGGGCTTAGCCTCGGCTGAGGGAGTTTTCGGCGCAGCATTCTGCGGTGTTTCGGAAGCGGACGCAGCGGTTGGCGTTTCGGTGGGAACAGCGGCTTTCGCACTGTCTTTCGGTTCGGGATTGGGTTTAGGAACTGCAACGGGAGCGGTGGCTTGTGGTGCAGGCGTGGGCGCTGGAGCGGGCGGTGCAGGTTGCTCACCGCGCAGGTTGAAAGGCCAGCGCATGTCGTAGCACGTGGGACAGAGAATGCGGTAGTAGCCCACGAAATAGCTTGCCACCATCAAGATGAACACACCTAGCACCAAGGCTAGGACCTTCCACCAGTTTCGACGCGGCTTGGGCATAGGCACTTCGCCATAAGTGTAGCCCACGGTGACGTTGGTGGGTGTGGGGGCGGGCACATCGCTCATGCTGGCCGAGGACGGCTCTGCCGACTCTTCCTTGGGCTCTTCAACGAGAGGTGAAGACTTTTCTTCAGAGGCTGAAGTCTCTTCGGTGAGGGCGGTTTCCTCAGATGACACGGCGGTTGGTTCTGTCGCAGCAGCGCTTTGCTCCACAATGGGGGCGGGCTCGGTCACCACAATGTCTTCTGCGGTTTCTTGCGGTTCGAGGAGCAATGCGTCGGCAGCCGTTTGCGCTTCCTCGTGAGCCGATTGCGGCTCAATGGCCACTTCTTCCGCTTCATAATTAGAGGCTTGGGGCGCGGGCGTTGCAGTCGGCTCTTCCTCAGGCTCCTCTTCCACTTGTGTGCGCGGCGTGGGCTGCTCTAGGGCTGCCGTTTGATGGGGTGTGACCTCGGCTTCGCTCTCCAGTTCAATGGGGGTGGTTAGGGGTGCTTGCTCCACAATGGGCTGCGCCTCGGTGGTTTGCGGTTCGGTGGCCTCTTCGGTCTCTTCTTCCGCAGTTAGTTCGGTTTCTTCAAGAGCTTCGTCATCGTCTTCTTGGCGCTCCATTTCCTCGTCAATCACTTCAAACTCGCTCACCTCGGTGTCGTCGTTCAGGTCAACGGTTTCGAAGTGGGCAAAGGGGCGGTTAACAAGTTCCTTCAGCTGCGTGTCGGGGGTGAAGGTCACTTTGGTGTGTCCGCTAATGTGGATGCGCTCGCCCGTGTTCACGTTCACGCTTTCACGCTCGCTCACGCTGACTAGCTTAAACGTGCCAAAGCCTTTAATCTTTACGTAGTTGTCTTCGTGAAGTCCCTCTTCCACCACTTCGAAAAAGGCACGAACGAAGGCGTCAGCGTCTTTCTTACTAACGTCGTCAATCTGCGCCAAATGGTTGGCAATGTCTTGTATGCTAAGCTTTTTCTTCATTATTGTGGAAGGTTAAAGGGTGGGTTTAGAGGGCTACAAGGGTAAGCGAACTAGGGGATAAGCATGGAGGTTAACTCATGGCAAACGATGGCGATGCCGCTCGAGAAATCGGGCGATTAGTTTACCCTGTCTTTGAGCGCCGCGCTGGTTTTAAACACGAGGGCCAAACGGGGCGGAATGAGTTTGCGCTGCTTATTGGCGGGGTTTACGGTGATGCGCTCCATGCGCTTTTTCACCTCGAAGGTTCCGAAGCCAGGCACGTTGAGCGAGGTTTCATCGTCGAGGGTGTCGGCAATGTCTTCGGCAAAGGCATCGGCCAATTTCTGCGTTTTTTTCACGCCCAAGGAGGCGCGCTGAGCTACGGCTGCTATGAAGTCTTTGTTGTTCACGATGGAGGGGGAAGGTGTTAGGGTTGAGGAGGTATGGCGAATAGAAAGCACCACCCTTAAAGAGGGAGAGAAAGAGAGTTAAGCACGAGGAAGCACGCGGGCATAGAGGTCGAACTCTTCGCTGTCGGTGATTTCTGTGTCGTAGAATTGGCCTATTTCGAGCGCCGGAGCGTCGGCCTCAGCGGCGATGAGCACTTCGCAGTCCACCTCGGGCGAGTCGGCCTGTGTGCGACCGATGTAGTAGTCGCCCTCACGGCGGTCAATCACCACGCGTTGGCGGGTGCCCACCTTCTCTTCCGAAAGCTGCGCGGCAATGTCTTCTTGCAGCATCATGAGTTGGTCAAGGCGTTGCTGCTTCACGGCCTCGGGCACGTCGTCGGCATAATGCTCGGCGGCGTAGGTGCCCTCTTCTTCGCTGTAGGCAAAGGCGCCCATGCGGTCGAAGCGTGCCGTGCGCACAAATTCTAGGAGTTGGGCAAAGTCGTCGTCGGTTTCACCGGGGAAGCCCACCATAAGGGTGGTGCGAATGCTGATGCCAGGCACTTCTTGGCGCATGCGCTCAAGCAGTTGCAAGGTTTCTTGCTTGGTGATGTGACGCTGCATGCACGAGAGCATGTGGTCGGAGATGTGCTGCAGGGCGATGTCGAGATAGTTGCACACGTTGGGGTGCTCGCGCATCACGCGCAGAAGGTCCATAGGGAAGTGAGTGGGATAAGCGTAGTGCAAGCGTATCCACTCCACGCCAGGGATAGCGGCCATTTGCTCAATGAGCTGGGGCAAACGCTGCTCTTGGTAGAGGTCGATGCCGTAGTAGGTGAGCTCTTGGGCAATGATTTGAAACTCTTTCACACCTTGCTTCACTAGCGAGCGCACCTCGCGCAGAATGTGCTCCATAGGGCGGCTCACGTGTTTGCCGGTGATGATGGGAATGGCGCAGTAGGCGCACTTGCGGTTGCAGCCTTCTGAAATTTTTATGTAGGCGTAGTGGCGGGGGGTGGTCACGGCGCGTGCGTCGGTGGCCTCAGCCTCCGCGGGGTCGTTGACGTTAGCTTGGGCCTCTGCTTGAGATTGCTCTTCTGCCCCACCCTCTTTGGTGTTGGCGTCAAAGAGCAGTGCGTCGGTTGCGGCAATGTCGGCTAAGAGTTCTTTCCAATTGAATTTGCCATAGAATTTATCTACCTCGGGAATTTCTTCTCGCAGCTCGTCCATGTAACGCTCTGAGAGGCAGCCCATTACGTAGACTTTTTGCAGTTCGCCATCGGTTTTCAGGTTGCAGAGTTCAATGATTTCGTTGATGCTTTCTTCTTTTGCCGAGGCAATGAAGCCGCAGGTGTTAATCACGGCAATGTCGCCATGTGTGGTGTCGGGGTTGTGGTGCACCGTGATGCCGTGTTCTTGAAACTGTGCCATGAGTCGTTCGGAGTCGACTAGGTTTTTCGAACAGCCCATGGTGATGATATCGATGGTGTGCTTCTGCATTTTTGCGGGTTAAGGGGTGAATGGGAATGGAAGGGGGAGAATGGGAAAGGGAGCAGCGTCTTTGCTTATTCGGATGGAATTAGGTTTCTTCGTTTACGCAAATTTCGTTTACCGAGCGCGGCTGCTTCGTTAGCCTAGTTTGTTTCTGCAACAACCAAGCTTAATTTCTTCGTTTGTCAAGCGCTGCTTCTTCGTTTACCGAGCTTAGCTTCTTTGCTTAGAGTTTTGCTCCTTCGAAGAGTGAGTCGACAAACTCTTTCCGGTTGAAGGGTTGCAGGTCGGTCATTTTCTCGCCGAGGCCGATGAACTTTACCGGCACTTTGAGTTGATGCGAGATGCCGATCACCACACCGCCCTTAGCTGTGCCGTCGAGTTTGGTAATGGCCAAGGCCGTTACGTCGGTGGCTTTGATGAACTGTTTGGCTTGCTCGTAAGCGTTCTGCCCGGTGCTGCCGTCGAGCACGAGAAGTATTTCGTCGGGAGCAGTAGCCACCACCTTCTGCATCACTTTTTTGATTTTGGTGAGCTCGTTCATTAACCCCACTTTGTTGTGCAAGCGTCCTGCGGTGTCGATAATCACCACGTCGGCTCCTTGCGCTTTGGCCGAGTTGACGGTGTCGTAGGCCACGCTGGCGGGGTCGCTGCCCATTTGTTGTTTCACCACGGGCACGCCCACTCTTTCGCCCCAAATCACGAGTTGCTCCACGGCGGCGGCTCGGAAGGTGTCGGCAGCGCCAAGCACCACCTTCAGGCCGGCTTGTTTGAATTGGTAGGCCAGTTTACCAATGGTGGTGGTTTTGCCCACCCCGTTCACGCCTACCACCATGATGACGTAGGGGCGCTCGTGGCCTTGGGGCATGGCGTAGGCTTCGGCCTCGTCGCTATTGCCGCTTTGGGTAAGCAGGGCGCCCACCTCTTCTTTGAGGATGCGGTGAAGCTCGCTGGTGCTGACATACTTGTCGCGAGCCACGCGCTCTTCGATGCGGTGAATGATGTCGATGGTGGTTTCGGTGCCCACGTCGCTGGTGATGAGCACTTCCTCAAGTTCGTCGAGCACTTCATCGTCGACCTTGCTTTTTCCGGCAATGGCACGTGTTAGCTTTCCGAAGAAGCTAGTTTTCGTCTTCTCCAGTCCGGCATCGAGCGTTTCCTTCTGTTCTTTTTCCTGAAGGGTTTGTTGCTCTTGGCTTGCAGTGTTCTTCTTTTCTTTTTTTGAGAAAATGCTAAAAATTCCCATACGTCGTTATCCTTTTTCTGATTTTCCCTGCTTGCTATTGGCATTTTGCCGTGTTTTCGGCAAGCTAGGTTACACACAGGGGCAGTTCGCCCCAAAATATTTCTGCAAACTTACAAAAAATTCTTGAATTGAGCGAAAGTTTTTCTCGTTTTGTTTTCCCGTTCGTTCTCTCACCCTTCGCCCACCCCACCCATGCGCCCCTACGCGTGCTATGCGCACACACATGCACGTGGGCGGGTGCTCTCCCCCTTGAGGGGGACTAAGGGGGTGTTTTCTTTTTCTTTATCTTTTTCTTTTATACTCTTCTTCTTATTGTTGTTAAACCCTTTGTTAAACCCTTTGTTAGACTTTGAAAATCACCGCACCGCAAAGCATTGACTATCAACAAATTACGAAAGCAACACTTTGCAAAACACTTTGTTAAACACTTTGTTAGCTATTTCACTACCCGCCTAAAAGTGAAGCCTCTGCTCTAACCTCTTTTTTACCCCCCAAACGGGCTATTTTTTAGTAAAAAAAATGACAAAAATTGTCTTCATTTTGTTCTAAAAAAGTCCGATTTTTACCTTAAAGAGTGGCTTGATAGTGAATGAGAAGTGGCTTGATAAGAAAAACTAGTGGCTTGATAGTGATTAACTAGTGGCTTGATAAGAAAAACTAGTGGCTTGATAGTGTTTTACGAGTGGCTTAATAATGCAACTAGCGAACACATCGATTTGAAAGGGCAAAAGCATTGTTAGAAGCACGAGTGTTTGCGTAGCTATGCTTTTGCTCTTTCAGAGCGTGCTTTTCTATTCAACTGTAACCCAGGGCGCCGCTGCGCTTGCCCTGGGCTAGGTGCATGCATTGGGCTTTCAGCCCGCCCTTGCCCCAATAAAAAACTTAAAATTAAAGTCTAATGCAATAAGAGCCTTACTAAGAATTTACACTTCCTCCATTCGAGCCAATTTCCAACCTTTAAATTGCATGATGATTTTGTGAAGGGTGGTGCCTTGACGCAGAGCCTCAACCCTTGGAGCCGCAGCATAACGCTGAATTTGCTCTACGGCCTCGTGCCATTGCCTCTCGGCCTTGGTGAGGGGGGCGCCATCGGCGTTGGAAGCACCTTCTTTCAGCTCTTCATCAAACTCTTTTTTAGCAAGCATTTTGAGTTCTATGATGTAGCTATGCCGGCTGGCGTAATGGGTGTGGTCGGGCAAAAGGAAAAAGTCGCAATAGCCATGGTTTAGCTCTAGCTCTGGCGCCGTGATGTAGTAGTCGTTAAGGTTCAGGTAGGCCATAAAGAAGCCTTGCAAATTGCGCTCTGCCTCAATGCCATCGCGCACTGACGACACCTTGGCGTAGGCATCGGCCATGAAGCGGAGGGCTTGCTGCCACTGGCCATCGTAGGCCATGTCGTAGTAGTAGTCGGTGAGCCGGTTGGTGTCGACATACGACTTTGCTTGGTATTCCTCCTCTAAATAGTCGTAGTATTGTTTGCGCACATTGTTGTTGGGAATGCCCAAAATCAGCTTAGAGCCACGGGTGCCTTTGATGGTGAGCATGCCATAATAGAACAATAGGCTTGGAAACACCTCAACCTTGGAGATTTGGAATGCAGAGAATTGCGGCTCTAATTGCGTCACGATTTGCCCTTCTTCCGTAATTTTGCGAAGGATGCCTTTGCGCTCGCCATCCAGTTTGTCGAACTGCAAGAGTTTTTTCATCTTGCCGTAGTCGGTTTTGGTGTTAGGGTCGATCATTTGCCTGGGAGGACAGCCGGTGTTCATGTAGCTGCGAAGGTAGTAGAGCACCATATCGCAGTTAAACATCCGGGTGTTTTTGTTTAGAGCCTCTGGGGCAAAACAATAGTTATCGTACCAGGGCTTCATATCGTTCACCATTGCCTCTACGTTGCAGTTGGCAGGGAGAGCGTCATTGTTTTTGTAATAGGTAAGCATCTCGACCACATCGTTGGTGGAAAAGCCCAACATTTCGTTAAATTCGGGCATGATGGAGATGTTCCACCCCACGTTGTAGCCACTCGTTACGTCGTCTAAAGTGACGGGACTCACCCCCATCATGAAAATGCGCGAGAAGTTGCCCTTGAATTTCTTAAAAACATCGCGATAGAAACCGTCGGCATGGGTGATGGCGTGATACACTTTCTCGCCATGTTCATTGAGCACTACGTTGGTAAAATTGTCGTATTCATCGATGATGAGATAGAGTTGAAAACGTTGAGCCTTAGCAACATTAAAGATTATTTGCAGTTTATCGGCGAACTCCGTTTTCAGCTTTACCTCTTCCACCACCTCTTCGCCATAATAGGCTGCATACTGCTGCACAAAGGCATCGAGCTTAATTGAAAGATAAGCATTAAACCGTTCTTCCAAAACATCGATTTTGCCTGTGATTTGAGAAAAATCTAAGAACAGCACTTGATATTTTCCTTGCAAGGCTGTGGGGTGCTTGCCTATCCACAAATTGCCAAACAGCTGATTGAACTTATCTTTTTGGCTGCAGTCGTAGTAGTAGCTGAGCATGCTCAAAAATATGCTCTTTCCGAAACGGCGGGGGCGGATGAAGAAGAGGCTGTCGGGCTGCTTCTCCAACTCAGGCAAGTAGATTGTTTTGTCAACGTAATATTGGTTTTGCTCAATAACCGCCCTGAAGTCTGACACTCCGTAGGGCACTCGTTTGGCTTGCTGTTTCATAGCTTAAATTTGTTTTGTTTTTCTCTATTGCCTAGGCGCAAGAAACTCGTGGGGCGATTCGCGATAGAGGTTGCCGAAGAAGAAGGCGTTTTCGATGTAGACGTGAGAGCCTAGGGTGTGGCGGCAGAGATATTCGTAGAGGTCTTTGTAGGTTTGCGTGGGGTCATTGCCAAGGGTGTTGACAAGGTTGTTAGAGAAGCGGTCGCTCATCCACACGCCGAGGGTGGCGGAGTGGAAGTCGGCGAACGAGGACTCGGCACTTCCGGCAGCGGAAATGGCCAACACACCGGGGATGTTTTCGGCCACCTTGGCCATGTTGCGCGAGAAGCAAGGCTCGAAGAGTAGCAGCATTTTGCGGAAGGGCACACTGAAGAGCACTTTGTCTAAATCGTCTTCGGTGAAGAGGGTCTTTTCGTTGCGCCAAAAGAAGGCGTTGGCCGAATGGGTGGCCTTGGTGCAGCCGTGGCCGCTCCAAAAAAGAAGGATGTTCGACCCCATAGTGGTGTTGATTACCTTGGGCAGATGGGCGCTTTTGTAGCCGCGAAGAATGCTTAGGAAATCGTCGGTGGTGAGGGTGTCGGTGCTATAGTCGATTTGCGCGCCTTGATAAAGGTCGGGGCCATCGTCGGAGGCTTTCACCTGACCGGGATAGAGGTTTTTGGGATTGCGCGCGATGTCGTCGGAGAGGATGAGCAGGATGTGGTCGTCGTCCCACCCGTTATGTTTTAACATTTGATACATATTGAGCACGTCGGCTTGGTGGCGATAGTTTTCCCAGCCCGAAGAGCCTTGCACCAACACGGCCCAGCGATCCTCGAGAGGGAAATAATCCACGGGGGCGTCTTGGTCTTCAATGTTGCCCGACATCTTTACCCTCCAGTTCCACGAAGAGGTGGGCGAGGTGGTGTGTCCGCCGCCGTTGGTGGTGAGGTAGTCGAGGGTGACGATTTTGCCGTTGTAAACCATCCAGTGAGCATAAGTGCTTTGCACTAGACTGGTGTAGGCTTCTTCGTCGAAACGGATCAAGCCGCTGGCGCCTTTGAGTGCAAAAGATTGGCCGTTGGCTAAATAGTCGAGCAAGGAAATCATGCCCACCTCATTCCACACCAACATGGGGGAGCTATCGCTGACGGAGGTGATTTTTTGCAGAATTTCGTTGATGCTTTTATCTGAGTCTTCGCTCGAGAATTTGTGAACGTAGGCGGCCAATTCGGCCAAGAGCATGGCGTCGTAGACCTGGGCTTCGCCGGCTAGGGGCGAGGTGTTGTAACGCAGTTCGTAGTTGGTTTTAAAACCTGTGGTGGGGTCGATGTAGGGAGCCACGCCTTCAACGCCCTCGGCCAAATCTCCCAAGGCGGTTAGGGAGGCAGAGTAGGCTCCGTCGGTGAAGAGCAGTCGGGGGGCGTTGCTGCCCATTTGTTGCTTTATTTGCAAAATGGTTTGTGCTTGTTCGGCATCTTCCACGGCGCAGACCACGCAGTCGGCTCCGCTATGCAAGATGGTTTGGGCCACAGAGGCAAAGTTATTGGGGGTGAATTTCTGAATGTGGTCGGTGCTGAGGTCGAGCTGAAATTCCTCGGCAAAGAAGGGCACCCAGTTGTAGAAGGTATTGCCGTAGTCGTTGTCGGGGGCTATGAGAGCCAAGCTCTTTGCCCCACCCTCCCAGGCTTTAGAGGCCAGCACGCTGCTTTGGGTTACGTCGGTTTCGCAGAGTGTCCAGAGGAAAGGTTCAACGGCCATGTCGCCCGACTTTTTCACGGCGTAGCGACGCACGAGGTCTTCGCTCGTGGCGAAAGGCACGATTAAGGGTTTGCGCGTGCGTTGGCAGGCTTTTGCCATGACGTCGACATCGCTGCTGTGGAAGGGGCCGATGATGCACATGAGGTCGTCGCGATTGGCAAGTTGAGGGGCTAGTTCGGCCACATTAACGGAGTCTTCGTCGTAGTATTCTATGTCGAAATCCACGCGGGCGGTGTCGCCTATTCCCTCCACCGAGGCTTGCGCGGAGACGAAATTGTCGCGCGCCCATTGCAGGGTGTAGTCGAAGTGGACCTTATAGTCGCTATTCTTGCTTAGCGGCAGCACCACGGCCATTTTATAGAGGGTGGGTTTGGCCTTGGGCACGTGCACCACCTCGTCGGGCTCTTGGCGACACGAACTCACTGTGGCCAAGAGCGACAACAGAAGCAAGGGAAGAAAGAGAAGAAGGCGGAGGCTATTCGTTATCGTTGTCTTGATTTTCATTTTCATATTCTTGTTCTTTTTCTACGGCATTGATAAAACTCTCGTCTATAACCAATTGTAGTTGTTCGTGGTATTCATCGGCCACCTCGAGGTTTAGGTAGCCCGAATCGAGTCCGTAGCGCAGGTGCATGGCGGGCGTTTCTCCCGAGCTCCATTGCGTAATCCAGTCGGCCACGGCCATATCCACGTATTTACAGATGGAGAAGGGCACGTTGGTGGAGTATTGCTGCTGATTGACGTCGACCCCGATGGTGTAGAACGATTCGGGGTGTTCGCGGTTGTAGCGAAACAAGCCGCTAATGCTTCCGCCACAGAGGGGGAGCACGAGGTCGTAGCGGTCGACATAGTAGCAAAGTTTATAAAGAGAGTCGGCATTGTTGTATCCGCCATCGGTGTCGGAGAGGTAGCTGTAGTCTACGCCGAGCACACGGGAGGAGTCGGCTGCGAGGTAATCGTCAATGCCCTGTTGAAAGCCGTTGCGCATTTCTTCGAGACTTTTTGCCGTGGGATTGGCGCTAAACACGAGGGTGCGGCTCACATCATCCATGCCCGCGGCCACCACTTGGGCGGCTTGGTAGCAAGCGCCATAGCCGTTGAAACTTAGGGTGTGTACGGGGAGCGTGGTGTCGTTGCTTTCGGCCAAGAGAACGTCGAGGTTGGTGAGGTTTTTAATGTCGTCGGCGTAACGATGAAACATCCACTCCATGTTGTCGTTGGCAATAACGAGGAGCAGGCGGTGGGAGGAGTCGTAGTCGGCCATGTTTTGAAACACATTGCGCATCACGAGGTCGAGTTCGAGGGTGTCGAGGGGTAGTTCGAGCGAGGAGCACATGAGGTTGTTGCTCTCGGTGGCTTTTATCACGCCCTTATAGAAATTGTCGATGAAGCCTTGATCGCCCATGGCGCCTTCTTTTGCCAGGAAGTAGACGATGGGGCGGGTGTCAGCTGGCTGTTCGTCTTCTATCACAATGAGGTTGCCCTCTTTGGTGCATGAGGAAAAGAGCAGAAGGGCCAACAAGAAGAAAAGGTGGTTTCGAAGGAAATGCATTTGATAATATAGAAAAATGTGTTGCAAAGATATGCATTTTAAGCCACTCTTGAGCAATTATTGTGAAGAATGAGGTTGGTGTTTTGCACCCTTTATCTCAAATTTCACACAAACGTGCACAATTTTTTCATTTAAGGGCGGGCTGAAAGCCCAATGCATGCACCTAGCCCAGGGCAAGC
>CAVKKI010000013.1:0-20872 GCA_963656725.1 Oribacterium sp.
GCTTTTGCTCTTTCAGAGCGTGCTTTTCTATTCAACTGTAACCCAGGGCGCCGCTGCGCTTGCCCTGGGCTAGGTGCATGCATTGGGCTTTCAGCCCGCCCTTATAGAAAGGAACCACGATAACCTTTTGATATAGGAGTATATGTAGTATCCATTTTATCGTTAGGACAAAAGAGACAAATAAAAAACGACAACAGAAACAAAAAGAACAACAGGGACAACCATTCTATTTGGCCATTTTTATAATGCAGAGCTAAAGCGTTGTTTCTATTGTCCCTTTTGTCGGAAATATAAGTACTTTAGAGCATAACTAGTGGCTTGATGGTGTGAAACTATTAAGCCACTAGTTTTTCTTATTAAGCCGGTAGTTTTTCTTATTAAGCCAGTAGTGGAAACTATTAGGCGGGTAGTTGAGAGTTCACTTTGGGGGCGACGCGTCCCGCGTCGGCGCTAGAGGATACGCTAGTGACAAGAAATGAAAACGTGAATGATGTAATTGAGAAAATGATGCTTTGTTTAGCAGCCTGGCGGCTGCTTGTTTTAAACATTAATTGTCGTTAATTTTTCATTAATTATTTCATTAATTCTTTTTTGGAGTTTTGGGGGAACGTTTGTGCTTGCGCCGACGCGGGACGCGTCGCCCCCGGAGCTAGTTGCAACCGTGGGCCTACTACCAGGAAGTTTAGTTGCAGCATTTGCTGTTACTTGCACTAATTGCTTGCACACGTATTGATTATCAATCGTTTCGAGAGTGTAAGCAGCAATATATAGTGCTTACACTCGAGGCGGGTGCTTGCATTTTTTGCATAAAAAAATGCATAAACCGTATATTTTCGGGAAATATGCAGTGCAAGCAAGTGTAAGCAAGTGCAAGCAAAAACAAAGTTGCTTGCACTGCTGAAACGCTTGATATTCAATGGCAGTGCAAGCATTTAGTGCAAGCAACAGCAAAAAGCACATGAAAAGTGATGGAGGGAAAAAACACGATGAATACGTTGATTTTTGAATTGCTTGCACTGCGGGCTTTTTGCTTGCACAAATTGCATATATGCAGTTTTTATGCAAAAATTGGGTGATTTTTGGGTGAAATTTGGGCGTAAAACGGTGAGTACTTCATTTTTTGCTCGAAAAGAGGGTTCGATAGGCTCGAAAAAGGGCAAAATTCTCGATGAATACGTCGATTTTTGAAAATTCGCGCCTTTTTCAAAGGGGAAATTCTCAGGACAAAGCCTTGCTGTTAAAATTGGGACAAAAGAGGGAAGCGCATGAGGAATATTTGCATTTTTTACAGATTAAAGAATTTGAAAAGAGCCGTATGTAGCAGCCTTTTTTAGTCAAGGAAAAAGGAAAGAAGAACGAGAAACAGAAAAGGAATAAAAGAGAGGAAACGGAATAAACGCAAAATTAAGTTGGCGTTTCCATAAAAAATCGATAACTTTGCGAGAAAGAAAGCTATTGTTATGCAAAACAACTGTCACCTATCCAAACTCATTTTGGAGCAAGCCAAGAAGTACGGCAACCACGCCGCACTAAGTTATCGCGACTACGACCTAGGCAAATGGGTCGACGTGTCGTGGGTGGAATTTGCCCGCAAAGTGAAAAAGACCTCTTTGGCCCTGTTGCGCCTAGGAGTGAAAGTGCAAGAAAACATTGCGGTGTTTTCACAAAACAAGCCCGAGACGCACTACACCGACTTTGGCGCTTATGGCATTCGGGTGGTGACGATTCCCTTCTACGCCACCAGCAGTGCAGCCCAAGTGGTGTATATGCTCGACGATGCGCAGGTGCGCTTCCTTTTTGTGGGCGAGCAGGCACAATATGACGTGGCGTTTAGCGTGATTTCGGTGGCGAAATCGCTTGAGAAAATCATTATTTTCGACCCGAAGGTGAAAAAGAACGAGGGCGACCACCTCTCCGTTTACTTCGACGACTTGATTCGCAACGAACTCGAAGGCACGCTCGACCCTGAGCTGGTGGCCGAATATCGCAAGCGTCAAGCCGAGGCCAACTTCTCTGACCTAGCCAACATTCTCTACACGAGCGGCACCACGGGGCAGAGCAAGGGAGTGATGCTGACCTATGGACAGTATCACGAGGGGTTCCGCGTGAACGACGCGGTGCTGCCCTTGAGCGAGAACGATGTATTCCTTAATTTTCTTCCCTACACCCACATTTTCGAACGTGCATGGTGCTACTTAGGCATGACTGAGGGCGCACGCCAATGTGTGAACCTCAAACCAGTAGATGTGTTACAGTCGATGCAAGAGGTGCACCCCACGTGTATGAGCGCCGTGCCGAGATTTTGGGAGAAGGTTTACCAAGCCGTGCTAGAGAAAATTGAGAAAGGCTCGTTTATGGAGCGCAAACTCATTAGCGAGGCCCTTGAGGTAGGCAAGCGCTATTGGGTGAACTACAAGTCGAAAGGCAAGTCGGCCCCCATGGGTTTGGCGCTGCAATATAAGCTCTACGACAAAACGGTGATTAAGTTGCTGCGCAAGACGCTCGGACTGGAACGGGCCAACTTCTTCCCCACCGCCGGAGCCGCCGTGTCGCCCGAGGTGGAGAAGTTTGTGCACGCTGCCGGCATCTACATGGTGGTGGGTTATGGACTGACCGAAAGTTTGGCCACCGTGTCGTGCGACATTCCCGGCAAGCCCAATTCTTTGGGGTCGGTGGGCCGTTTGATTGACAAGATTGAAATAAAGTTTGGCGAGAACGATGAGATTTTGCTGCGCGGCAAAACCATCACTCCGGGCTATTATAAAAAAGAGACGTTGACGCGCGAGGCCATTGACGAAGACGGATGGTTTCACACGGGCGACGCTGGCTACCTAAAGAACGGTGAACTCTATTTGCGCGAGCGCATTAAGGACTTGTTTAAGACGTCGAACGGAAAATATATTGCCCCGCAGATGATTGAGTCGAAGCTCGTGCTCGACCGCCACTTCGACCAAGCCGTTATTATAGCCGACAAGCGCAAGTTTGTGAGCGCGCTCATCGTGCCCAATTATGCACTGCTCGAGGCCTTCGCCCAACGTAAGGGCATTGACACGAAAAACCGCGAAGCTTTGTGTAAGCACCCCGACGTGATGAAGTTTTACATGCAGCGCATTGAAACGTTGCAGCAAGACTTGGCCCACTATGAGCAGATTAAGCGCTTCGTGTTGCTACCCCACCCCTTCACCATGGAGAATGGGGAACTGACAAACACGCTGAAGGTGCGCCGCCGCGTGGTGTATGAACACTATGCCGAGGTGATAGACCAACTTTATGCCGAGGCGCAAGCGTAAAAGACCTTCTATTAACATTCTATTCACTCCTTATTATATATATACCTACTTGTGTCTTCGACTAAGGCACAACCCTTTCTCTAGATTATGATCACTTCCGACCAACTAAAAGACGTTCAAACCCGCGTTGAAGCCCTCTATCACTACCTCGACATTGAGGCGAAAACTATGCAACTCGAAGAAGAGCAGCTGCGCACACAAGACCCCGGTTTTTGGGACGATGCGAAGCGCGCCGAGGAACAGATGAAAAAGGTGAAGGGCATTGAAAAGTGGATTGAAGGCTACAAGCACGTGAAAACGCTGGCCGACGAGTTGGCCTTGGCCTTCGACTTCTACAAAGAAGAGATGGTGACCGAGGAGGAAGTGGACGAAGCCTACGCCAAATGCCTAAACGACATTGAGGAACTGGAGCTGCGCAACATGCTGCGACAGGAAGAGGACCAAATGTCGTGTGTGTTGAAAATTAACTCGGGCGCTGGCGGCACTGAGAGCCAAGACTGGGCTTCGATGTTGATGCGCATGTATATGCGCTATGCGGAAAGCCACGATTATAAATGCACCATTTCGCACTTGCAAGATGGCGACGAAGCGGGCATTAAGACGGTGACGATGGAGATTGAGGGCGACTCGGCCTTTGGTTACTTAAAGAGCGAGAACGGGGTGCACCGCTTGGTGCGCGTGTCGCCCTACAACGCTCAGGGAAAGCGCATGACGTCGTTCGCCTCAGTGTTTGTTACGCCCTTGGTGGACGACACCATCGAGGTGTATGTTGACCCCTCGAAGATTTCTTGGGACTTATTCCGTTCGGGCGGCGCTGGTGGTCAGAACGTGAACAAGGTGGAAACGGGTGTGCGCTTGCGCTATCAATACACCGACCCCGACACGGGCGAGACGGAGGAAATCCTCATTGAGAACACGGAAAGCCGCAAGCAGCTTGAAAACCGTGAGAACGCCATGCGTTTGCTGCGCTCGCAACTCTACGACCGCGCCTTGCAAAAGCGCAAAGCCGAACAGGCGAAAATTGAGGCGGGGAAGAAGAAGATTGAGTGGGGCAGCCAAATTCGCAGCTACGTGTTTGACGACCGCCGCGTAAAGGATCACCGCACGGGTTTCCAGACGAGCGATGTGAATGGCGTGATGGATGGTAAGATTGACGGCTTCATTAAGGCTTACTTGATGGAGTTTGCGGAGAAATAATAGTAGCTTAGGGCGGCTAGTGGCTTGGGGGCGACGCGTCTCGCGTCGGGGCTAGAAGATTTGATTTGACTCTCTGTTATTTTGCAAGTTAGTTACTAACTGCATTTTCATTCTTCTTGCGCCGCTACTTGCCCCGACGCGGGACGCGTCGCCCCCCAAGAGTTCAGAACTGCTTGCAAGAAAATAGAAAAATTTTAATAACCTTTAAATACTACATCACTATGAGTAACAAACATAAACTTCAGAAAAGCAAAGCACGCGAAGCGCGTGAGGAAAAAGAACGCCAAAACGCTAATAAAGTGGTGGCTGGCATTGTGATTGCCCTGGCGGTGATTGTGACTTTGGCCATTGCGGCTTATTTTGCTGTGCAATAAATTATTTATAGGCGCTAATAGCTCTGGGGGCGACGCGTCCTGCGTCGGCGCTAGAAGAGACGCTAGTGGAAGAGTAATCAACAACTTTTACATTCTTCTTGCGCCAGTGCTTGCGCCGACGCGGGACGCGTCGCCACCGGAGCAGTTAGCGCCTTCATTTGTAAATTTTTCTCTATGCCTCTAGAAATAGAACGTAAATTTTTGGTGACAGGCAGCTACAAAGAGCTTGCCACATCGCATAGCCGCATTATGCAGGGCTACATCTGCAGCGGAAGGGGACGCACTGTGAGGGTGCGCCTTCGCGACGAAAAGGGCTACCTAACAATTAAAGGGCCTTCGCTAAACGGCGGATTGTCGCGCTACGAGTTTGAAAAGGAAATCACGAAAGACGAGGCGCTCTCGCTGATGCGACTGTGCGAGCCGGGCATCGTGGACAAAACGCGCTGGCTTGTGCCCGTGGGGCAGCACACCTATGAGGTGGACGAGTTTCATGGCGACAACGAGGGGCTCGTAGTGGCCGAGGTGGAACTTGGCAGCGAGGATGAAGCCTATGAGCGCGCCCCCTTTCTTGGCGAAGAGGTGACGGGCGACCGAAAATATTATAACTCTTCGCTGCGAGCTTTTCCTTTTAAGGATTGGGGAAAATAACAAAACGACACACAACTATGACCTTATGCTAAAAAAACTTTTATTTCTAGTAATCAATCTCTCAACAACCACACTCTTAGCTCAGAACTTATACGTCAACGGATATAGCACTATTATAGACAAAAAAAACGGCACACACTACGCAACGGTTCGAGCCAATAATGCAGACACTTTGCTCCGTGCTACTTTAAGATTTGAAAATCCGAATATCACACACTTCCAACTTGATGACATTAGTTATACCACTAATGACAGCATCAACGTTGTGGCAAACAAGCTGGAGCATCAACTTGTTATAGAAGGTAATGAAAAAAACGACACTTTGTCATTGGTGCTAACCACTTTGCCCATTGTATGCCTAGACAATACAAGCGGAAAAGAATTCGACCTTGAGAATGTAATTAGATGCAACTTTAAACTCATTGATCCTTATAATCGCACAAACGCTCAAAGAGAATTTACGAGTTTAGCCAATGCACGCTACCGAGGAGTTACCGCTGCCCAACTTGACAAGAAGAGTTTTAAAGTAGAACTTATCGAACTTGAAGAAGAAAATGGGCAATTGGAAGAAGAAGAACGTGAGGTGAACCTTTTAGGAATACGTAAAAACGACTCATGGATACTCGATGCCGCTGCGATTGACTATTCACGCATGCGCAACCGCATTTGCTTCGACCTTTGGAATGAAATGAGTTCGCTACGCGACAACGACATGCTGCGCAACGGCACTAAGGGCTATTTCTGCGAAATGTTTCTTGACGGAGAATATAATGGTCTTTACTGTCTTTCCGACAAAATTAACCGATCGTTACTGGGATTAAAGAAGACGAAACTAGAGAAAGAAAACGTGGTGAAAGGTGTGCTCTATAAGTGTAGAGGTGTGGCATTCACCACCAATTTTCTGCAACTCCCCAACGATTGTTGGCCACCTGCAGCAGTAGAACAGTTTAGAGATTGGTACTTAAAATATCCCAAAGACAACTACAGTGAAGAATGTTGGGAACCTCTTTGGGAACTTCTAAATCATACCACAGAGATTGGATATTCGGCCGACTCCGTAGCCGATGTAATGAGCTATTTCTACGATGACAACCTAGTGGAATATGCCGTGTTTGCCATGTCGTGTCAACTGATGGATAATTTTATGCACAACTCCTACTTATCGGTAAAAGACTACACAAATTCAGGTAAATGCTGGATTACGCCATGGGATATGGACGGGAGTTTGGGACGTGATGGATCCGCTACGATGCTGAATGCGGTGGCTCAGTCGAGCTGGGTGTTTCAATCGGCTCATCCATTCCGCCCCTACTACGATAATCAAGTGGAGCCTTTTTGGGATAAATACGTTGATTTGTGGAATGAGTTACACAAAGGGCCTTTAGCCAGTGACAACGTGTTTCAACTTGTAGACACTTACACACGGCAAATAGAGCAATCGGGTACATGGCAACGAGAGCGACAAAGATGGAATGGCATCTATAATTTTTGGCATGACTCTACGATTGATTTAGCAGAAAGTTTGAAAGAAGAGGCTGACTATATAAAAGGATGGTATTTCCGTAATGAAAATGGCAATAATGCTACTCTTTCAGAATTATCAATTCAAAGTCTAAACGCTAATTCAACAAAATCTACACACATATATCGCATTGACGGAAGACCTGTTAACAACAAAGACATTAACAACCTTCCCCACGGCATTTACATTGTGAATGGCAAGAAAGTGATAAAATAAGTTCTTTCCCCTTAGAATTAAAGAAAAATCTGCCCAACAGATCCGATTGCGGTTTGTTGGGCAGATTGCTTTTAGAAACTATGTTGATGAATAAGGGGGGGCGAACTTTAGGTTTGTTCATCTAAAGTCAGACCATCGTTCCCGTTTGGCTGACTTTTCGCGTAGCGTTTACTTCACGCTCACCTTGTAGCTTTGGCCATTCAAGCTCACCACATAAACGCCGGTGGGAAGGGTGAAGCGCTCGGTGGATTGGGTGAGTTGGCGCTTGGCTTGGAGTTTGCCGTCGGCGCTGTAGATTGTGGCCTCGCCGCTGAGGGCCGTGGGGGCGCTGATGAGCAAGAGACCAGGTTGCGGAGCGTAGCAACGAATGGTGGAGCTGGCCGACTGAGCATTGGAAACGGCGGTGGCGTCGGCGTGGAAGGTGAGGAAGTAGCGACCGTAGGCATTGCTCTGCACAAGGACGGGGGCGTTGTCGGTGAGAAGGGTGAAGTTCGATTGCTGCGCATCGTAGAGATAGAGCTTGCGCTGGGCGGCCTTCACGCCATTAAGGGTGAGCTGCACTTGTTGAGCGGTGGGGGTGATGACGCCCACGGGGAGCCATTGCAGTGAGGTGCGCGGCAACTGGTTGAGGGTGACGAGCTGGTCGGAGGCCACGGTGTAGACCACGGGACGGGTGACGAGGTCGGAGCGGAGCAGTTCCACATCCTCGCTCTCCGCATAGTCGGCAGTGGCGTTATCGTTGAAGAGCACGCGGGTGGCGCCGGCTTGAGCGTTGTCGCTGCATTGCAGTTTTTGCTGCGAAGCAGAGAGGGCGTCGGTGCTGACGGCGGAGGTGGTGAGCGACGACTGCATGGGAGTGGCCGAAATGACGAAGGAGTTGTCGGTGACATCGTCGGTGCTGGTGGTGTAGCCGCCAATGAGGTAGCGGTCTACCGTCATGCTCGAGTTGAAGGTGACGTACTTCTTCGAGGTGTCGTTGAGTTTAACGAAGAAAGCCTGAGTGGGCGAAATGAGCACGTCGTTCTTCTTGTCGTAGGTGTCGGAGTCGGTGAGATCAAAGCTCTTCATTGCGCCATTCTCGATGTACCACACCTTGCGGTCGAGTTGCGTGTTGGCTTTGAGCAGGTAGAAAGCGCTGAGCGTGGCGACGTAGGGGTTGCCCACCAGATAGTAGGGATTGTTGGCCGTGGCATTCTCTAGCTGCACCTGAATGGTGGAGGTGGCAGAGGCGGAGTTGTCGTAGTCGATGACGAAGCGATAATTGTTTGTGCGGTCGACGGTGGCCGTTTTGGGGGTGCCAGAGAGGGCGTAGGTGAACTCGGTGTCGGCCTTGGGGAAGCGCAGCAAAGTGTGTTGCGACTGGTCGGCAGGGAGGTAGTTGTCACCTGCACAGATGGCGAAGCCTTGACCCGGAACGCCCGTGGTGGCGCTTACGGAATAGGGCACGGTGACGTCGTTGTAAGAGTGGCTCCAATAGAGGGTGGAGAGGTCGATGTCGGTGGGCACGGTGATGGTGCCGTTGAGATAATCGTAGGCTTCATACTGCGTGTTGTCGAGCACCTCGGTGCCGCTCTTGTCCCAATTCTTTTGATAGAAGGGATAGCGCAAGCGGTTGTATTGCACCTGAGCATCGTCGGCAAAGGTGATGGGCTCGAAGGCGGGCGTGGTTTGCTGGCCGTTGGTGTTGTAAGGCACGTAGAAGTCGCCAGCGTAGACGGTGCGTAGGGGCGAAGAGAAGGCATACCAATTGTTGGGCAGCATTTCTTTTTCCATCCACGCCTTATTATATAGAAGGAAGCACTGGTCGCGAAGTTCGGCGCCGGGCTTGAGATAGATTTGGTCGCAAGCGTTGGCGTAGTAGTTTTCGCAAGTGAAGTTGCCCGCGCCGTCGTCGGAGCCATCGGCCGTGGCGGTGTTCCATTTCACGGCCAGATCGTAGACCACATCGTCGTCGGCATCCTCGCCCTTCGAGTTGGTGAGGTCGGAGATGATGTTGTTTTTGCTCGTAACGATGTTGCCCAAGTCGGGGTAGACCTTGCCAATCTGCGCGGGGATGGTGACTTTGCTAAACTTCATGGGCGAATAGGCGGCCGAGCGTGAAAAGCCGGCTGAGGTGTCGTAGTCGGTGTAGCTGCCATCGGTGCGATAGAGTTCGCTAGCCGAAGAGCGCAGCCAGTTGGTGTCTTTGTTCCAGTTGGAATTGAGGCGGTCGCTGAGCAGGGAGTTCCACGTTAGGTATTCGGGCACCACTTTGAGCGTGATGTAGACCAAGCCGGGGCAACTGATGGTGGAGCTGCTTGTGGGGAGTTCGCACTGGAAATTGAGTTCATACCAATAGCCTTCGTGCAGAAGGGCTGCCGTGGCGGCGTTAAACTTCATCTGCAGTTTGGTGGTGGAACTGGTGGCTGTGGTTTCGACCAACGAGCCTAACACGGGCGTTGTGCTGAGGTCGATAGAGGGGTCGTTGGTGTTAGAGATGTAGACGTTTGTGTCGGTGAAATTCACCTTCGAAACCGAGGTGCTCGAAGTGGAACTTGAGCTCAAACTGTAGATGGGCAAGGTGAGCGAACCGCTCTTGGCGAGCATGGCATTGATTTGCGGAAGGCCGATGCGGAGGTTGCGGCCGTCGGTGGGATAAACCACCTTGGTGTCGCCCAACACGAGTTTGGGGCCGTCTTCTACCACACGAAGGGTGACGTAGAGAGGATCGGAGCAGATTTCATACTGCAAGTCGCCATCGGTGATAGTGGTGCCGATGGGAATGGCGGCGATGACGTATTTGCCAGCCGTGAATGTGATTCCTTTTAGCGAAGAACTAGCGGCAAGCACCAAGCGTTTGCTGTCGACGTAAGTTTTCAGCAAATTATAGTAAGTGGCGTTCGTGTTTCGATAAGCATATTGCAGACTGGTGGCCGTGGGATAATGGGAGCGGTAGTCTTGAATGGCCTCGAGCAGATTGGTGATGGTGGTGAGGTCGTTGTCTTTATCTTTTTCACTAACGAACCAGTCGAAGGGCACATTTTCGATGGAAGTGGAGCCACCCACAATTTGGTCGACAGTTTGAAGTTTGGCCACGAGGTCGACCGAGGGCGTGTAGTTGCCGTCGCACGACACGCGAAGGGTGGTCTGAATGTTGCCCGTGGCGTCAGAAACAATCACGTTTTGCTGCACCACGCTAAAGTTTTCGCTATAGGTGGAGCAAACGTCGGTTTGGCGTCCCCAATCGCCAGGCACATCAGCGTCAGTGGCCGATGGATAGGCTACGGACACGTAGTAGTTTTTGCCCATCGAGAGGTTGTAGTGGCGGTTGGCCAACACGAGGTAGATGTCGCCGTTTTTATCTTTGCTAAACATCTTCACGCTTTGATCGGCAGCGCTGAGGGTGCGTGTGGCGTCGTAGCTGGCGGGAATGATGGCCGTGCCATAATCGTCGGGCTGTCCGTCGCCATCATAGTCGAGGGTGATGGGCTTTCCGTCGTCGCTTGAGCAGAAGCGGTAGAAGAGTTTACCGTCGCCCGTGGTGCTATTCACCCCCGAGAGGGTTTGAATGCTTTCGTAATCGGAGCGAATTTGATAGATAAGGTCGGTGGGGCTGTCGGTGCCGTTGGCTTGATCGGGGCAGACAGCTTTGTTTTGCAACACATCAATTTGCGCCAAGCGGGCGTAGAGGTGGATATCGTCGACGGCGTAGTCAGCACCGGCGGTACCTGCGCACATATTGTCGATAGACATGCGGAAGTCGGTGAAGTTTTCTGCGCCATCGTCATCGCGAAGCACAAACTTGCCATAGACTTGATACCACTGGCCCGCCCGATAATTGGATTGAATGGTGTTAGTTGCGAAGTCGCCCGAGGCGAAGGTTTGCAACAGTTGTTGTCGGGTGACGTTGCCATCGGCATCTTTTTCCAAGCCATAGAGTTTGAAGGCGATGCGCGGTTTGATGGAACCGTTCGTGCCATCGGCCACAGCGGCCGAGAAGTAAATGCGCGAACCCACGCAGAAGGAGGCTTCGAAATCGGCGGAAACCACTTGGCGACTTTCGTCGGAAGCATCGAAATAGAGGAAATAGCCCGCCTGTTTGCCGCCCGTGCGATAGTAGGTTTTGTCGTAGAGCGGAAGGGATGAGTTATTATTCACCTTATTCCAAGAGTCATACTTATTGCTCGCATCCGAAAGCCCCGAAACATTCAGCGATTTATAGAAGCAGAATTCGCCGTGGAGCGGCATGTAAGACCAACTACCAAGCGTGCCATCGCCATAACGCCCCGAGCGGCCGTACTTATTATCGAGCAAATAGCGATAGGTATAGGCATAGCTACACTTGCTCCAATCGGTGGGCGGCAGCTGCGCCATGTTGTTAGAGGAGGTGGGGGCGTCGAAAGTTTGGTCGGGATTTTCATTGTCGAAAGAGATGGGCTTCATCATCTGCTTGTAGTGCTCGTCCATGTAAGTGATTTGGCGGTCGGCACGCATTTCGTCGGCAGTTTGCGGATAGTCGGTGTTCATCACCACTTCTGCATTGACGATGGGACAAGAATAGGAGCCGCTTTTGGCCAAAGCCACAAGATAAAACTTCTCGCCCACAGTGATGTCGGCGGGAGCGGAAGTGCTGCTGTTTGAAAGGTTTTTCCAATCCGACTTTCCGTTTACGTCAGAAAGGCTCACTTCTTGGAATTTTGAGGTAGAGCTACTATTCAGCACCCGATATTTCGATTTGCTTTGGTCGTAGATGCGCCACTCCACCGAAGAGGCGTTGTAGAGCGTGGTGCCGAAGTCGGCCGAGGTGATTTTGTTGCTCTCGTTGTTGTAGTAAACGTGGTGAGTGCTTTGCGTCATGGGATAGAACCAATAGTTTGACGGCACGCCTAGGTTCAAGCGCATGGCGAGTGTTGAAGAGGTGTTGAGATAGCCAAACACCACGCGGCGGTGGTCTTCATAAGTGTCGTTAATGGTTTTGCGCACATCGGTGGCCACATCTTCTTTTATTTCCTGCGCCAATTGCTTGGCGGGACGGATGTGGAAGATGTAGCGCACAGAGAGTGTGGGCTCGTGGGTGAAGGTGGAAGTGTTACTGGCACTGCCCGTGTCGTTATAGTCGATGTAAGAACTTACGTCGCAGGCAATGTCGTCGCCCTCCCATGAGGCATCGGTGATGTTTGAGGGGGGAGTGTAGGTTACGCCGACGGTGTTATGACGAGAATTTGAAGTGGTGTAATAATAATAGTTATTACGCGATCCGCTTCTTAGAAAAAGCCCACGCGACACATTCGATGCATCTCTGATTGACACAAGGTTTCCCACAGCCGTCAATCTGCTCATAGCCTTATCGGTTTTATAATCATACCAGCGGAAATAGCCTCTAGATTCATCGCCATTACCATTGCCCGTATAATCAGTAAGTGGAAGTTCGGGCGTGTAGCTAGAAGTGGAATTAAGATAGACATAATAATGCACTTCGGCCACGCGCTGCATGCCGTTGGCGGCAAGGCCGATGCCGTTTTGCTTGTTGCCGTAGCCCACGTAATGAGCAAAGGTTTGCGCTTGCGCCACAAAGGGGGCGGCCATTAAGAGCAAGGAGAGGAATATTCGGGAAACGAAGTTGCGCTTCATCATAAAGAGATTTTTTGAAAGAAGAATGGAGGTTGTGAAAAGCAAAAAGGGGAACGGCTGAAAGGTGTCAGTCATCCCCATTGCCCGTATCGTGGTCCGCCAGAGCGGCGGGTTGAGAGTTTCTTAAAAACGGGGATTGGAAAAGTGTGGAGTTGCGTGGGTGAGATTATTGTTTTGAATTTGCCACAATTTGTGCGGATTGATGATTAGGCTCCTCCACCATTACCTTCTGCCAACAGCGATTGCCGTCGTTGGGAGCGCTGTGCGCTGAACGGAAACCGGTGTAGAGCGAAGCGTCCATGTTAAACTCTAAGCGAGTGGCTAGGGTGAGGTCGTTGCTACCGCCTGTCACGGCTTTGGGAATGGTGAGGTTGAGTTCGTGAATGGAGTAGCCCTCGCGCAAGCCCATCATGCCGCCGATGAGATTATTAGAGGCGTTGAAAGAGGGACAAACATCGAAAATGCTCACGCCATTGCCGCCTGCGGGGTTGGCTTCGAGTGTGGTGAACGAGTTGAATGTCCAACCCGTGGCCGAACCTTGCGTCAGCGTGGAGTTGTCTTTAAGATTGGTAACGATGGGACGCACGTGAAACTCGCCGTAGGTTTGGAAGTTCACTAAGAGCTTGCCCTCGTTGTAGGTTGCTTGCGGAATCACGCCGATAGGCGAGTAAGCCTCCACCTCATAGCTCACTTTGAAGGCGCAGAGCGTGACGGGGATGGTGCGACTGTCGTTGCGCGAAATGCTTTTCCACTTCAGCATGGCCATGCGCTGCGTGCTGGTGGTGCCAGTAGTGGCCGAGGTGGTGTTGAGATTGAGTATGAAATAGTCGGGCTTGTGAGCTTGACTTTCGTTGACGTAGAAAGAGAGCGTTTTCGTTTCGCCGTTAGCGAGCGTGTTGTCGGTGGTGAGCGAGTAGGTGTAGTCGCCACGGTCGGTGTCGGCGCTGAGATGCAGATTGGGAGCGAGGGTGTCGGCCTGCTCTAGAGGGAAGAGGCCGATGAGGGCATTGTTTTGCGTGATGTCGCTTAGGGTGATGGAGTTGAGCGTGAGCTGGCTACCCGTGTCATTGGTCACCTTCACGTTCACTTTCGACACTAGGCGCACCACCTGTAAATCGACCGTGGCGTCGCCCTGGGTGAGCGTCACCGTTTTGCGACCCGACATGGGGATGCCGCTGGTAAAGTCGCTCAACTGGCTCACATTGCCCACGGCCTTGATGGTGGAATTTTCAAAATCGGTGGGCAGAGCGGCGCCCTTGGTAAGGCCCACTTCTGTGGGGGTGAGATTGGCGAAAGCGTAGAAGTGGGTTTCGCCAGGCGTGTAAGCATATTTGTCGGCCACCACATCCTCGGCCTTTTCATCGGTCAGCGTTTTCTGGATGATGTCAATCACCTTTCCGCCTTGCACCACGGCCACAAACCAACTTTTCATAAATTCGCCCGCGGTGGCTTCGTCGTCGCCAAAGGCAGATCGCAAGGAGTGGGAAACGCCGTCGGCGTTGCTGGCGGCGGTGATGCGAAAGCTCACGTGCGCCAAGCCAGAGCGGTCGGTGGCATCGCCAGTCTGTTCCACTTCGGTGGAGCAGGAAGCGAGGCCAAGCAGCAGGAGCAATATGTAGAGCAGGTTTCGCATAAGGGGGAGGAGTTGGTTTTTTAGGTCTTTTTCTATTACTTATATATAAGGTATAATGCTTACTTACATCACCACGGTGTCGTGCGTAAGTTTTCGCCACGGTCTCACGCTAAGGTTCACCTTCATAGTGCTGCTTTTGTAGAGGCTGAAAAGGTAGAAATGGTTGCGCACAATGTCGACGGGCTTTGTGGTTTGCGCCTTGCCGTCGGCGGTGTATTCGTAGAAGCCAAAGGTGTAAGTGCCCTCAGTGGTGCCATTCAGCGCCAGCTTCACGGTGAGAGTGGAGGGAGTGGCTGTGGCGGCTGCGTTTTCATACTCTGGCACGTAGAGGTTTTGGCTATACTGCCTAGTGGCGGCTGCGGCGGGCAACGAGAAGTCGAGAGCTGCGGCGTTGAGCGAAGCCAAATAGTGGGGCGTGTTGGCAAAGGTGAGCGCTCGGGTGGAGCTGACGCCTTGATAGCCTTGCGGCACGATGTAGCCTTGCTCGTTGTGGTTGTTGAGTTGCACGCTCTCAATGCTGTAGCCCTGAGCCATCATCTCTGTGGTGAGGCCCACCAGCACTTTGGCCATGGAGCGGAGCAAATACACCTCGCCAAGGTCGGTGCTTTTGCCTAGTTCGAGGGTAGAGGCAATTTCCGTTACGCCCCACATAGGGATGTAGGTGAGGTTGGCGGTGGTGGTGCCCGTTTCAGCGGTGGTGAATTGCAGTGCGCCGAGATCGGTGGTGAGCGTGGCGGTGGTTGGTGCGTTGGCAATGACCATTACCTTCTTTGCCGCTTGCAGTTGGGCCTCGTCGGTGGGTTGCCAGGAGCCTTGCACGCGATAGTAGGCGGTGGTGCCGTCGGCGTTAGGCACGCGCTGGGCGGCTAGTCGGCCCACTTGGCCCAACAGGTTGTTTCGGCTGTCGTAGATGCCCACTTGCAGCGTTTCGAGGTTGACGTTGCTTTCTTGCTCCGTGCCAATGTCTGAGGGCGAGTAGCTGCTCCAGTCCACATCGGCGCGAGTGGTGGTGCTGCTTTCTTGCATAGCAATGCTAAACACCACGTTGACCCGGTTGTGGTCGGCGGCGTTGCTCTCAGCCTCGTCGTTGGCCGAGCAGCTCATCAAGGCTGCAAAGGCCACGAAAGCGCAGAGCCCAGCAAACACGGTATGTTGCAAGTAGCGTAGCATTCGTCAATAGCGTTTTTAGGTGTGTGTGTGGTAATTTTCTAAAGGTAAATCAGTGGGGCGGCGGTGGGGGGCTAGGCAGCGTGAGCCTACATATCGGCTTGTTGCAGCACCACTCGCCAAGAGTTGATGAGGATGCTGGCGGCCAGCCAGTTTTTGTTGTTGTCGAGGAAGAAGGTAAGGTTATATTCATCCTCGCGGTCGAGGTATTCTTGGTCGTCCATTGTTCGGTGATAGTTGCCTTTCACCATTAAGAGGTAGTCGATGAGGGGAAGGCGAAACACGGTGACGCCATCGCTCGTGCGGCGCACGGTGAGGATGGGGCGCTTTGTGGCCATTAGGCGGTTAAGGGTGAACTCTGCCACCACGGCCGAGAGCGACTCGGCGCGCTGCTTGCGGGGCAGGGCCGAAGCGTTGATGTCGGTGCTGCCGGCATATTGCGACCACGGGGTGTATTGCAGGGAGTCGGCCGTGAGGGGCTCGTTGTCGTAGCCCAACAGGCGGTTGTCGTCGTCGATGGTGAGGGTGAAGTCGCTGGCGTTGAGCGTGGCTCCTGAGGTGTTTTGCAGCACAACGCGAATCACGTTGGTGTTTTTGGTGAGGGGCACGGTCACTAGCTTGGTGTTGTCGGTGGAGAGGCCGTACACCAGGTTCACGCTATCCATTTTGGCGTGGAAGAGCGGGGTGAGGTCGTGAGTGAGGCGGCGACTGCCGGGATTATTGATTTCACAGGTGAGGTGTTCGGGACTGTCAGCAGCGGCTGTGCCATAGATATAGGAGTTGTTGCAGCGATTTTCGCCCTCGGCCCACACCACAAGTTTGTAGCAACCGGGCTTCATGTCGGTGACGTCGAGGTAGCCTTTGGCCAGGATGTTAGCAGCCGTTTCGGTGCGGGTGTAGGCCAACTTGCCAGTCTCATAGTCGTAGGCGTAGAGGGTGACATTTTTCACCTCATTGGCGAAGGCATCGGCAAACTTGATGTTGCGGTCGTAGGTGAATGCCACGCGTAGCACGCAAGGGGGTAGGTCTTCTCTCATCTGCTGACACGAACTCGTAGCTACGCAAAAAGCTGCGAGCGCAAGCAGCAGCGAGGAAACACTGCGAACAATATGTTGTCTTAGCAAATGCTTCATGGGAATGTTCTCTTGAGAAGGGGGTTCGATAGGTGAGGGTTGGAGGGGAGGAAGTGAGGCTGTATGTGCAGGGAGTGTGTGAGAGAATATGTCTCTGCCCTCCATGTGTGCCTCAGGCTTTTTAGGTGAACTTTCTTTTTAGAAGTTGAAGTTGAAGTGTTTAGGCTTTTCCTTTCGCTAAGTAGGGGCTTTGTTGTGCGCCTAGTGGCGAAGAGGAGGTTAAGGGCTCTTTTTTTGTAAAAGAGGAGAGTGTGAGAGTTTGTGTGATTTTTTAGGGGTAAAAAAAACGGTAAAAAGATAGAGCGCAACCTTGTTATTTATTACAAAAGCCTCCAGTATAAATGTCAACAATGCTATGAATGAATAAATGTGTTTGTGTGCATTGTGTCAAGGCCACGACTCTATCTTCTACCTATCGAGATTTACAAACTATTCTTTAACAGTTATAATTTTGTGTATGTTTCGTTTCTTTCTCGTTTTAGCGGAAGGGCCTCACGGGCTGTGCGGCCCTTTCGCTAAAATGAGGGGTGTGTGCAGTGTTGCTTCTGCTTATTGACCCAAATCAACGTTGCTCTTAACTACGCGCCAAGAGAGAACCTTGATCTTAGCAGCCAAGTAGGTGTCGGCATCTTGGGGAACGGTGGGATCAATCACTCTATCAGCGTTGAACACAGGAGTACCGAAGCCTTTGATTGAGTTGATGCTGATTTTGTAAGAGTGGTTGCGAACCACGCCGTAGTAGCCTAATTTAGTTGCGTCAGAAGCGAGGTGACGGATGGCAGTGTAATAGTAGGCTTGGCCATCTGTGCGGCATTCTGCTATTTCATCGCCAAGTAGATTGTTTAATTCAGTAGTTGCGTCCTCGTAATCGCCAGTAGCAGCATTAAGTTTATAAACTTGTACACCATCATTCAATTTGCAAGTTACTTGATAATCTTTCCAAGTAACTGAAGTGGTAGTTTTCCAAGGCTCACTGAATTTGATGTCGCTGCCCGTGAGGCTAGTGTAGGTAGAACCTGATTTAGTGAAATAGTTAGCGTAGTTAGCAGCTACTGCATTGAGTGCATAAATCTTCGTGATGTATTGGTTGCCACGATAAGAGCAGATTTCTGCTGCATACTCAGGGTCAGCATCGTCGATTTTGTAAGTCAACTTAGCCGTAACCAACATTTTAGTCAATTGGTTGCTACCGGTGTTAGCAGTTGCGAAAGCATCGGTGACTTTGGGAGTGTTAGGCAAGGTGTAGAGAGATGTGCCTAGTTCATTCTTTAATTCATTATAGCTGTGGTTTACAATGGGGTTAGTGCCAGTGCTTTCAGTGAAAGGCACACTAGTTGACCAATAAGAGCGGTGATAGTCGGCCGTGCTCCAAGGATTGATGCCCAAAGCGTCGTTAGTCCAATTAGTGTCTACTTGCTTAATTACCTGAGCCTGGCCATCCTCATCGGCAATACCCCAACCTTGAATGGTGGCATAAACCGTGGCCGTTTTCAGAGTGGGAGTGGCTGTTCCTACGGGAGTTTCGTAGTAGCTAATCGTACCTACTTTGAATTTCTTTTTATCAGCGTCAAACGTAGTGGCAGAAGCGTCTACACTAGCGGTAACTTTAGCGTCGATGCGCTCAACGTAGATGTCAACAGGATTATCTTCAGCAGTTTCTTTTTGATCTTTTACATAACCCACGCAAGAGGTGGCGTTAATGGCCACACCTCCGCTCACGTAAGAAGAGTTCGTCATGGCAAAGCCATTCGTGTTATCGTGAGTTTTATCGGCAATGCGTCCTGCGTCAGTAATTTGAGCCAAAGTCATTTGATCTTGCAACACTGAAGCGCCACCTTTAGTTAAAGCGTCGGGGTTAACCACAGCTATAATAGAAGTGGGCTGCGTTTTTTCAGTACCATTAATCACTATCACGGCCTTGGTTTGAGTTTCTACAGTGTTAGTGTGTTCTGATGAAGAACCTTCATTACCAACGGTTACATCGAGGTGATTAGATGCAGTCGAACCTTGCAAAGAATAGGGAGTGCCATCGGCATTGAAGAAATAGAAGCGAACCTTCTTGATTGTACTTTCTTCACTGGTGCCATCTTCGTAAATGTCAGAAGAACCCTCTTTGGGATTATACTCTGTGTCACGAGTGCGGTGACGCAATCCAGAGGGAGTAGTACCTACATTGTTAATGTTAATGGCCACATACGAAGTGGTTCCTTCTGTGTTTTTGCCATTTGTTCCGTCGATGTTGTCATCGTTAGAACAAGCCGTTAAAGCCAAAGCTGTAAGGCAGAGCGGAGCATACTTAAATAGTTTCATCACTCAAAAGGTTTTAATAGTGTTATTGTTAAATTAAATTTGTTTGTTCTTGCATCCGAAGGGAGGCTTCTAAGCAACGTTGTGCTTAGTGAGGCTTTCGGATTTTTGCCTTGCTCCCTTTCCGCGTTATATTACATAAGTAGAGGTGAGCGAAGCAGAGAGTGTCTTTTCGTGTGTGTAAAGCAGATAGTGTGTTTGAGGTAAACTCGCTTCACTAGCCAAACTCTGCGGGCGTTGGGGAGGAGTAATAGTGCGCTGAGGAGTGTTTTTAGTCGTTTGTTGTGAAATGATCGAGAGGTAAGTGTGTAAATGCCTATCTTCAAAATGAGAGTTTGAAATGAGTTAGGTAAATTTCCTTTTTGTCTTACCACCCCACCCCTTAGCAGAGATTGGATTAGCTGAGTGCGCCTCAAGCAAGAACCTAATTTGTTTCTCACTTTCGACGCTGCAAAGTTAAGGCAAGAATGCAAAAAATGCATGGTAAATTTGCGTAGTAAATTTCTCACAAGCCCATTTTCGGCCGTTTGTATATGCGACGTATACTGCCTTTAGCGCTAGTTTTTGCTACATTAAGATTACATTACCATTGTAAAATCCCGTTTTGGGTGTAGAAATTTACCATTCGCTGCATTTTAGTGCTTGTATACTTTTGTAAATTTATAATGCAGTGGTTATTAGGCCGTTGCAGCGATGCGTGTATACTTTTCCGAGGGGTAAAAATAAGGGTTTGTATATGCGGTGTATACTTTTGGCGCAAAAAAAATGCATTTTTTGTGCATTTTTTTTGAAAAAAAATTGGGTTGTATATTGGTTGTATACTTTTTTGAGGGGGAGGCGCAAGCACTTGGGGGGCGACGCGTCCCGCGTCGGGGCAAGAAGAAAAGCCACTACCTCACATAAACAGCACAAAAAATGCAATCTGAAATATTCTCTTATGTTTAGTGGGGGCTTTAATAGCTACTAGCGCCGCCACTTGCCCCGACGCGAGACGCGTCGCCCCCCAAGTGCTTGAGTCTATGCTAGCAACAGGTAGTGTTTCTTCTTGCCCCGACGCGGGACGCGTCGCCCCCCAAGAGCTAGTGCCTCCGTGCAAGCAAAATTCTCGATGAATACGTGGTTTTTTGGCATTTTTGCCCCTCCAGAGAGTTTACTTGCACAATTTGCTGTTACTTGCACTAATTGCTTGCACTGCATTGATTTTCAAGGCATTACGCAGTGCAAGCAAATTCTGACTTGCTTACATGCTTGCACTGCCCACTAAATTAACACTTCAAAAAGGCCAAAATTCTCGATGAAAAGGCGCATTTTTGCGTTTTCACGGGTAAGGAAAACTGACATTTTAACAATTTACCCCCTCGGCTAGAAAGGTTTCACTATCAAGCCAGTAGTTTTCACTATCAAGCCACTAGTTTTTCTTATCAAGCCACTAGTTTTTCTTATTAAGCCACTAGCCTTTTGCATTTTACACACTCGGGGAATGCCCCTAGAGTGCAAGCAAAAAAAATTGCTGCTTACACTCTTGAAACGCTTGATAATCAGCAGAGTGCAAGCAGTTAGTGCAAGTAACAGCAATTGCTGCATGTAAAGTTTATGGGGGGGCTCTAGCACTTGGGTAGCTAGCACTTGGGCTGCTAGCACTTGGGGGGCGACGCGTCCCGCGTCGGGGCAAGTAGAAAAGCTACATTAAAACACCTAATCAACATAAAACACTTGCTGAATGCCCCCCTATAAAATAGCAAGTTCTTTTGTGATTTAAATGAACATCTTATAGC
>CAVKKI010000014.1:0-20652 GCA_963656725.1 Oribacterium sp.
TTTTAAATGTATCGTCTCTTAAATCGATAATTTTTCTTTTGCTAGGGGATATTTTTGCGGTATTCATAATTATGTAGATTTATATGTTTAATTACAAGTGCAAAGATATACAATATATTTCGTATATACCATATATCTATTCTTTTGTGGCTTATTGATTTTGAAGAAATCGGTTCTACGACCATCCCTTAACCATTTTGCAACAACGCCAAAACCTTAAAATCTGTAAATCATTTCTTCCGTAAAATTTGCAATTTAAGTCGAAATTTGCGCAATCGGCTTGGCTATTTTTGGCGATTTTCGCCACTTCAAACTATCAAAATGCCGTTTTCGGAAGAAAAAAGTTTATATAACCATTTATATTTTTTCGTTGCACGAAAATTCATAAAGCGTTCATAATCAGATAATAACGAAAAAATCGGAATAAAAAAAGTTTATATTTTTTTTCTAGACCCCTCTTTTTTTCAAAATAACACCTTAAATTTGCAACGCAGACTAAACAAAGCGCGAGGTTTGCTAACGGACAAGATTATCATAATCAACTATAGCATTTTAATGAAGAACTTTATTACATCTCTGGCACTAGCTTGCATTTCAATGACCGCTTCGGCGCAAGATTTGCAATCGCCTAACGGGAATTTCAAGATGAACTTCTCGCTCGATGCACAAGGACGTCCCACTTATTATTTAAAATATAAGGGACGTGACATCATTAAACCCTCGCACTTGGGCATTGAACTTAAACAAGAAGATCCGAACAAGGCACAAGACTTTGAATTTAAAACCCGTGCCGACGCTTCGAAGTTAGCCCAAAAGGCCGACCTTATGACGGGCTTTGAAGAAACCGACCACACCTCTACCACTTTCGACGAAACGTGGAAGCCCGTGTGGGGGGAGGAAAGCAGCATCCGCAACCACTACAACGAACTCTGCGTGACGCTGTCGCAGCCCAAAAACGACCGAACGATAAAAATTCGTTTCCGCATGTTCGACGACGGTCTCGGTTTCCGTTACGAATTTCCCGAACAAAAGAACCTCACTTACTTCACGATTAAAGAGGAACACACCCAGTTTGCCATGGCAGGCGACCACACCGCGTGGTGGATACCTGGCGACTACGACACCCAGGAGTATGAAACCGTCACCTCCAAACTCAGCGAAATTCGCGGCCTGATGAAGAGCGCAGTGACGCAAAACTCCTCACAAACCCCCATTTGGGAAGGCGGTGTGCAAACAGCCTTGATGATGAAGTCGGCCGACGGGCTCTACATCAACCTTCACGAGGCAGCTTGCATTGACTACTCCACCATGCACCTCAACTACAACGACAAAACGCAGACCTTTGAAAGCTGGCTCACCCCCGATGCCCGTGGCGATAAGGGTTACTTGCAAGCACCCTGCGTGTCGCCTTGGCGCACCATCATTGCAGGCGAAAAGGGTGCCGACATTCTTGCCTCGCGCATGACGCTCAACCTCAATGAGCCTTGCAAAATTAAAGATACCTCATGGATTAAGCCCACAAAATACATTGGCATTTGGTGGGACATGATTACCAATAAAGGCACTTGGGCCTACACCAACGACTTCTCGACCGTGGTGCTCGACAAAACCGACTATGTGCATGCTAAGCCCAACGGAACCCACTCGGCCAACACCGAAAACGTGAAGCGCTACATCGACTTCGCCGCACAACATGGCTTCGACGCTGTGTTGGTAGAAGGTTGGAACGTAGGTTGGGAAGACTGGTTTGGTCATGAAAAAGATTATGTGTTCGATTTCGTCACTCCCTATCCCGACTTCGACGTGAAAGCCATTCACGAGTATGCCGCCTCAAAAGGCATCAAAATGATTATGCACCACGAAACCTCCGCTTCAGTACGCAATTACGAGCGTCACCTCGATCAAGCCTACCAATTTATGAAGGATAACGGCTACGACGCACTCAAGAGCGGCTATGTGGGCAACATCGTGCCCCGCGGCGATCACCACTACGATCAGTGGATGAACAATCACTACCTTTATTGCGTGACCAAGGCTGCCGACTATAAAATTATGGTCAACGCCCACGAGGCCACCCGTCCCACCGGCATTTGCCGCACCTATCCTAACCTCATTGGCAACGAGAGCGCTCGTGGCACCGAATATGAAGCTTTTGGCGGCAATGCTGTAGACCATACCACCATTCTTCCCTTCACTCGTTTGATTGGCGGTCCGATGGACTACACCCCCGGTATTTTTGAAACAGACTGCTCGAAGATGAATCCCAACAACACGAGCCGCGTGCGCACCACTATTGCTCGCCAGTTGGCCCTCTACGTCACCATGTATAGCCCCTTGCAAATGGCGGCCGATGTGCCCGAACATTATGAAGAGCACCTAGATGCTTTCCAATTCATCAAGGACGTAGCCGTAGATTGGGACAAGAGCGTATATCTCGAAGCAGAGCCTGGCGACTACATCACCATTGCCCGTAAGGCCAAAGGCACCGAAAACTGGTTTGTAGGTTGCACCGCTGATGAGAATGGTCACGACGCTAACTTCAAGCTCGACTTCCTTACCCCTGGTAAGAAATACGTAGCCACCATCTACGCCGATGCAAAAGATGCCTCTTGGGACAAGAACCCCAAAGCCTACACCATTAAGAAAATGAACGTAACGAGCAAAACCGCTCTCAAACTGCACGCTGCAAGCGGAGGCGGATTTGCCATCAGCATCATTGCTCAATAACACATAGAAGCAGTAACACAGAAAGTGGTGAGCGAATGCCCAACTAAAAAGGGATTTTCGCTCACTGCTTCCCCGTCTTTTACTAACGGAAGTATAATAAACTCTTAATATCATGAACAAAAAGACTCTCAACTCCAAGTTCTTGTCGATGTTGTTGGCAGGAGCTAGCATGTCTCTCGGAGCTTCAGCCCAGTCGCTGACAGTGAAGGGTCACGTACAGGACGTAACGGGCGAGCCCGTGGTCTTTGCTACTGTATCGGTGCCGGGCACGAAAACCATGACCCAAACCGATGCCAATGGTAACTTTAAAATTAAAGTGAACCCAGGGGCAAACCTCAAGGTCACTTATATTGGTTATAAAACTGCCACGGTGAAGGCCGACGGCACCATCACCATTACGCTCGAAGACAACTCCACCCTCAACGAGGCCGTTGTTATTGGTTATGGTGTGGCTAAAAAAACCGACCTTACCGGTTCGGTAACCGCCATTAAGCCCGACGACAAAAACCACGGCCTGCAGACTTCTGCCCAAGACATGATTCAGGGCAAAATTGCCGGTGTGAATGTGGTGAGCAGCAGCGGTGCCCCTGGTGGTAGCGCCACCATCCGCATTCGTGGCGGTTCGTCATTGAATGCGAAGAACGACCCGCTGATTGTGATTGACGGTTTGGCCATGGACAACGACGGTATTGAAGGATCGCCCAACGCCCTCACCCTCGTTAACCCGAACGACATTGAAACCTTCACTGTGTTGAAGGACGCTTCGGCCACCGCCATCTACGGTTCGCGTGCATCAAATGGTGTAATCATCATCACCACGAAGAAGGGACGCAAGGCCACGAAGCCTCGCGTAACCTATAATGGCAATGTGAGCGTGAGCATGAACAACAAGTATATGGACGTGCTCAATGCCCAAGAGTTTATCAACCTCGTGCGTCAGCGCACCGGTTTGGCCGGAGCAGAGAACGATGAGGCTTGGCTCAACTCAGAATATTACGCAAGTCTTGGCTATTGGAACGCTGCTGGCGAACACAAATTTGCCGACACCGACTGGCAGAAAGAAATCTACCGCACAGCCGTTTCCACCGACCACAACATTACCGTGAGCGGCGGTTTGAAGAACATGCCCTACCGCGTGAGCTTCGGCTACACCAACCAAAACGGTACGCTCAAAACCTCTAGCTTCAACCGCTACACGGGTAGCTTCAACCTTTCGCCCTCATTGCTCGACGACCACTTGAACATCAACCTCAATGGTAAGTTCATGTACTCTAAGTCGTCGTATGCCAACACCGACGCCATTGGTCAGGCTCTTTCAATGGACCCCACCAAGCCCGTCTACGACGATCGCGACCAAGCCCAATGGTATGGCGGCTATTGGCAATGGGCTAAGACCACCGACTTCAACGACTCGGAATGGACCTACGACCGCAACACTCTAGCTGTGGGCAACCCCGTGGCTGCGCTCAACCAACAAGAGAATATTGGTAAGAGCCACTCCATTCAAGGTAACTTGGAGTTAGACTATAAGGTGCACGGCTTCGAAGACCTCCGCTTCCACGTGAACGGCGGTATGGAAGTGGCACACGGACATTCAGACAAAACCTGCTTGCGCACCGACTACGCTAATATGTATTACGGAAGCAAGGGTTGGAACGAGAGCGACAAATATAACCTCTCGCTCAATATGTATGCCCAATATTATAAGGACTTCAACGCCAATCATCACTTCGACGCCATGGTGGGCTACGAGTGGCAACACTTCCACCGCAAGACCGACTACGACTATCCCGTATACTATCCCTCAACCTACCTCGGCACCGACGATAACGGTAACTCTTTGGCAGGTACGCTAAAGAACCCCAATTACTACACCGAGAAGAATAGCCTCTACAAAACCGAGTATTATCTTGTGAGCTTCTTTGGCCGTGTGAACTACTCGCTCAAGAGCCGCTACCTCTTCACCTTCACCCTTCGCGACGACGGTTCTTCACGTTTCGGCAAGGGCAACCGTTGGGGGCTCTTCCCCGCAGCCGCTTTTGCATGGAAGGCAAAAGAAGAAAACTTCTTGAAGAATGTGGAAGGTGTGACCGACGCCAAACTCCGCTTAGGTTGGGGTGTGACGGGTCAGCAAGAACACAGTTATGGCGACTACGTTTACATGCCTAACTACACCGTCAACACAGCCGGTGCGTTCTATCCCATCATTGGCGATGGCACTACTTACCGTCCTGAAGCCTACAACAAGAACCTTACTTGGGAAAAGACTACTACCTATAACGTAGGTATCGACCTCGGCTTCTGGAACAACCGCGTAACCGCCAACTTAGACTGGTACTATCGCAAGACCACCGACCTGCTTAACACGGGTTTCGTGGCTGTAGGTTCTAACTTCTCATCTAGCGTGTTGAGCAACATCGGTTCGCTCCACAACACCGGTTTCGAAGCCATGTTGACCGTGCGTCCTATCCAAACCAAAAACTGGGGATGGGAACTCAACTACAACATTGGTTGGAACAAGAATAAGATTGACGAACTCGTTGCCTCACAAGGCACCGACTACTACATTGCCAACGCTTACTGCTCGGGTGGTAAAGCCACAGCCGACAACATGATCAAGGCTTGGAAGGCTGGTCAAGCCGCTAGTGCTTTCTACGTTTATCAGCAGGTTTACGACGAGCAGGGTCAACCCATCTACGGCGAGTTTGTTGACCGCAACGCCGATGGTAAAATCGACTATCAAGACCGTTACTTCTATAAGAAGAGCGACCCCGACGTAACCATGGGCCTCACCTCAAAACTCACCTATAAGCATTGGGATTTGGGCTTGACCTTCCGCGCAAGTCTTAACAACTACGCCTATAACGGCGTGGAGGCTGGCGACAACATGAACACCGGTTTGACTCACCTCTATAATGGTAACTCTTGGCACAACGTGCTGCAGTATGAACTAGCAAAGAATTGGACAGAGAGTGGCGCCACAGCTTCTTGCTCTGACTACTTCATCCAGAACGCTTCGTTCCTTAAACTCGACAACATCACCCTGGGCTACTCTTTCGACAAGATTGGCAAAGCCTCTATTAGCGGTCGTGTTTATGCCACAGCACAAAATGTGTTCACCATCACCAAGTATAAAGGACTCGATCCTGAAATCGACGGCGGCTACGACAGCAATGTCTATCCCCGTCCATTCACTTGCATTGTTGGTGTAAGTCTTAACTTCTAAAAGCTACAACCATGAGACTCAATATTAAGAAATATGCCGCACTGATGGCGTGCGCAATGGGGTTGACTCTCACCTCATCTTGCGTGGGCGATTTGGACGTAACTCCTATCAACCCGCAGCAAACCCAAACTTTGGACAAGGATGCCCTTTTCAATAAACTTTATGCCACGTTCTGCCTAACGGGTCAGCAAGGCAATGCCGGCCAGCCCGACATTCCGAGCAGTGTGATGAGCGACGAAGGTTCTACGCAATACTATCGTATGCAGTGGTATCTCAACGAGTTCACCAGCGACGAAGCCGCTTGGGCCTGGTCGGCCAACGATGGTGGTGTGCGCGAACTGATGTACAACAACTATAGCGCAAGTAACGCTTTCGCTCTTGGTTTGTATTATCGCCTTTACTTCGACATCACCCTCTGCAACCACTACATCAACGACTCGGGCGAGAGCGACGCACAACGCTTGGCTGAGGCTCGCTTCATTCGCGCCTACAACTACGCTTCTGTGCTCGACATCTTCGGAGCAGGCCCCTTCTGTACGGAAGTGACCGATGCCAATGCCGCCTACTACGATCGCCAACAACTCTTCGACTTTGTGGAGAAGGAACTGTTGGAAATCGAGCCTACATTGGCCGAAGCCGGAAAGAACACCTACGGACGTGTTGACAAAGTGGCCGCTTGGCTCTTGCTCTCTCGCCTCTATCTCAATGCGGAGGTTTACACCGGAACCGCACAAAACGATAAAGCGATGGAGTATGCCGAAAAGGTAATCAACAATGGCTACTATCACCTCAACACCACAGGGGCTACCAACCCGAGCACGGGCGAGAAATATTCCGCTTATCAAATGCTCTTCTTGGCTGACAACGACACCAATGGCGCTCAGTACGAATCGGTGCTCCCCGTTATTCAAGACGGCATTAAGACGAAGACGGATGGTGGCACGCAGTTGCTCATTCAAGGCGCTTACGACAACACCAACACCATGGATGCCGACGTGCCTAGCGGCACCAACACCTCTTGGGGTAAGTGTTTGCAAATTAAAGGCCGCTTGGTCGACATCTTCTTCAACGGCTCAACCGCAGCTCCTCAAACCAACAGCGTAGCCACTATGACATCGGCTGCCAACGACGACCGCGCTTTGTTCTATTCTCAAGGTTATGAGAAAGACCTCACCGTGACCGACGACCAAGCTTATGGTTTCGCTAGCGTGAAGTTCCGCAACGTGCGTTCTGACGGCAATCGCGCTTCGGCCGAAGATTATGTAGATACCGACCTCCCCTTGATGCGTATTGCTGAGGCTTACCTCACTTACGCTGAGGCTAGCGTTCGCTTATATGGCTCTAACTCGAATGCCGATGACAAAATCAACGCCATTCGCTCTCGTGCCAATGCAGAACAGAAGTCGGGCTACACCCTCGACGACATCTGCGACGAATGGGCTCGTGAGTTCTGGTTTGAAGGCCGTCGCCGTTCCGACTTGATTCGCTTCAACAAATATTGCGACGCAAGCTACAAGTGGGAATACAAGGGCGGCGAGCAAGCCGGTACGTCAATCAGTTCTTACCGCAAAATCTTCGCCATTCCTCAAACCGATCTTAGCAACAATCCTAACTTGAAGCAGAACCCTGGCTATTAATGGCCGGGCAGAAGGTCCGTCTATCGTTAGGCCCCCTCTCCTTGTGCGAGAGGCCGCGAGCCTAACGTTAGGCAACGACCCACTTCTCAATCTCGCTTCATTCGATTACATATAATCCTTTTTTAATACAAGAAATCATGAAGATTCAGCATATATTGCCCGTCATGGCACTCACTTTTGGAGCCACCGCTTTAGTTAGCTCCTGTGCTGATGACAACGGATCGAACCCCGTGCTTCACATGCCCGAGACGTTCACCTTCAACACTCCCGCATTGGCTGGCAACTCGATCGATTTGAAAAACGCTAACGACTCCATCGCCTTTACCTGGAGCCAACCCGACTACGGCGGCATGCCCCTCGTAACAACCTACAAACTGCAATATGTTATTGGTAAGAACGAAGGTGAAGTGAACGTGCTCGATGGCGGTGGCTACGCCTATTCTGAAACGGCCGACGTGAAAGAGTATGACGAAACTACCACTTCGTGCAATTATAAGATTGCCGCTTCAGACGTTGACCTTATTTTGCTTCGCGAACTTGAGTTGGGACAGGACAACATGCCCTCCTCAGTCGACGTTTACTATCGCTTGGCAGCGCACACCACCTCCACCTCTACCATCTATTCTAATGTGGTGAAGATGAGCTACGTGCCCTACTATCAACGCCTTGAAGTGGCTGAGCCTGTCACTTGGTATCTCACCGGCTCTTGCTTCGGCGAAGGCGGTTGGGGTGGCGATTTGCTCACCGGCATGGTGCCCCTCTACCTCACGGGCGACAGCTATAATGAAGACACGGGCTACGGCACCGTTTCTTGGACTGGCTACTTGCCCGCCAACACTGGCTTCAAACTTCGTGGTTCGCTCACCGACAACTGGGCCACTCAGATTGGTCAGGGCGGCTCGTTTGGCGAATTCTCTATCAACGATGGCGGCAGTGGCAACATTTCGCCCACTGAAGGCGGCATCTATAACATCACTCTCGACACCAAGAAGGTGGCTATGGGCGACGCTTCGGGCATTAGCATTGCGAAGACCGACGACGCTCCCGCCTACGAACACTTCTACCTCAATGGTTCGTTCAACTCTTGGGGCGATGCCGTAGAGATGACCCCCGTTAACACCGCTGATGGCGTGGAGAACCACGACTGGTACACTCACATCACTTTGCCCGCTGGCGCAGAAGTGAAGTTCCAGACCAACAACTGGGCCGTAGAGATTGGTAGCAAGTATAGCGAAACGCCTAGCTGCACCTCTGGCTTCTATGGTGTGGGTGCGAAGAGCGGCGGTTGGAACATCTACATCAAGGATGCCGCCAACTACCTCGTTATCGTGAACGACATCACTGGCGCATTCCGCTTCATCAAAGAGTAACGTGCCCATCTATCAGAGATTATAAGGTTTGCAAGTGAGTGAGCGAGTCCTTCCTCGCTGCTCCCTTGCAAAGCACATAACAAACTTTCTCTATTTCCCCTTTTTAAAAGCAAAAAGTTATGTTTAAGAAATTAATATTCGCTCTGGCTGCAGTCTTCTGCTTGGCATCTTGCAACGAAGACTTCGACAATTGGAGCGCTCCGCAAAGCAATCCGCAGGAAGAGGCTCAAACCCTTAGCGTCACCGCTACTGGCTCAAGTATTGATTTGGGTAACGTTACTACCGAAACCGTGCCTCTTGCCACGGTGAACGTTACTAAACCCAACGAGGGTTTTGAGGTTGACTCCATTTCTATCGACTTCATCGACCCTCTCACGGGCGAAGAAACTCCCCTCCCCACTAATCTCAATGGCGAAGTTTCCACTTCCACACTCACTGAGGTTGTGACTAATTATTTCGGCAAGCGCCCCACTGCTCGCACCATGACCCTCAACGCTCGTGCTTATGCTTGGACAGATTCAACCAAAACCACTCGCGTTTGCTCTGAACCCTATCAGTTTGAAGCAACCGTAACGCCCGCCCGTCCCGCTTTCGAAGATGCTTACTACTACATTGGTGTGTGGGGCACAGACATGAGCTACCCGCTCACCGAAGAGTCGGATGGCGTGTGGAGCGTAACCGTTCCTGCTAACGGCGGTTGGCACTGGTTTAAGATTGCTCCTAAGTCGGGCTTCGTTGATGGCAATTTCGACTGGGCTAAAGAAGGCTCTTGCCTTTGCGCCACAACCAACAACGACGAGGCCACAAGTGGTAAGTTCGTTATTGGTGGCGACAAATACTCTTGGCACCTCATTGAAGCTGAGGGTGTGAGCAACTACAAAATCACCGTCGACCTCTACGATCAAACATTCCAAATCACTCCCGTGGAGTAACGATTTAGAATTTTGTAATTCATAAAAAAGGAGTTTAAGCGATTCTCTTTACGAAAATCCTTAAACTTCCTTTTTTTCTTTTCCACTCTCTCAACGCACTTCGTTTTTATGAAAAGATTTTCCGCATTTCTATTATCCCTTCTTACTCTTCCCATTTGGGCGCAAGCTCCCGCCGAGAGCGAGGACGTGATGCTGCAAGGCTTCTACTGGAACTCGCAAAAACAAACTGGCTGGACGCAACTCACCACCCAAGCCGCAGAGATTGGTCAGCATTTCACGCTTATTTGGCTTCCCCCATCAGCTAGCGCAGAGGGTGGGGGAGCGGTGGGTGGCACCAACGTGGGCTATCATCCGCGCCAATGGAACAACCAAACCTCTTGTTGGGGTACTTCTGATAACCTAAAGACTCTCATCGCCACTCTTCACGAAAACCACGTGAAGGTGATTGCCGACATTGTGGTGAACCACCGCGCTGGCGACACCGATTGGGGCAACTTTACCAAAGACGACTTCGGCACTTATGGCTCCTATCAACTCACGGCCGAGCACATTTGCAAAGACGATGAGATGAACACCGATAAAAGTTCGGGCACGTGGTATGGCAAGGCCACAGGCGCTGCCGACACGGGCGAGAACTGGAGCGGTGCTCGCGACCTCGACCACACTTCTACCTACGTGCAGCAAGACATCACGGCCTATCTCAATTGGCTCAAGGGCGAATATGGCTACGACGGCTGGCGCTACGACTTTTGCAAAGGCTACGCTGGCAAGTATGTGGGCATCTACAACCAAGCCACTTCGCCCTATCTCTCGGTGGGTGAGTATTGGGACGGCTCTTACGACCCCGTGGCAGCTTGGATAGAGGCTACGGGCAAGGAAAGCATGGCCTTCGATTTCCCTTCAAAGTATGATGCGCTCAACAACGGTTTAGCAAAGAATAATTTTAGCCGCATGTCGTGGATTGAGGACAAAACCACTTGGCGCCCCGCCGGCATGATTCATCATCACAACTACAATCGCTACGCCGTGACTTTTGTTGATAATCACGACACCTATCGCGACAGTAATAAATACACCGGCAACATTCAGCAAGCCTACGCCTTCATTCTCTCTTCTCCCGGTGTGCCCTGTGTGTTCTATCCGCATTGGACGGGAACCGACCGCGAAGCCATCAATCAAATGATTGCCATTCGCAAGGCAGTGGGCGTGCATTCTCAAAGCGATGTCACGGTGACGCAACGCAGCGCCTACTACGAGAGTCTCTCTGTGGGACATCACGGCAAGCTCATCACGCGCATCGGCACGGCTGCTCCCACCTCCACTCCCGAGGGCTACACCCTCATGGCCAGTGGCACGGGTTGGCAAATGTGGGTGAGCAATGATGTGGCCGCAGTGAAAAACGCTCAATCATCCTTTGCCACTGCTGAGGTGAGCATTCTTGGCGGCACACTCTCCGTAACCTCCCCCTCTGCCACCCTCATCCAAGTCTATTCCCTAAATGGTCAGCTTCTTCACACTGTTCATGCAGCCTCTCTCACCATCCCTCTCAGCGCAAAGGGCTGCTATGTGGTGAATGTGGGAAAACAGAGTTATAAAGTGAATTACTAATTTTGCAGATTCTTCAAGTCGTATAGTCTAAAAATAACTCCGCTCCAAAGCTTTGATTTTACTGCTTTGGGGCGGAGTGTTTTCGCATTTTTGAATAGGCTATTTTCTTCCACAAAGTGTGGTAATTGAGCCAATTAGATTAAAAAACAACGAGAGCGGTTGATTTTGCTTACCGAATGTAATGCATTTCGCAGAATTTCTGTAATTTTGTCAGAAATAACCCAGTATAAATAAGTAAACAGAAAAACGCTTATGCTCACACTCGACCTTATATATAAGGCATCAACCGTGTTGAAAGACGTGGTGCGCCGCACACAACTCATTAATGCAAAAAAAATCAATCCGCTTGCTAACGTTTATCTTAAACCCGAAAATCTGCAAGTGACGGGCTCGTTTAAGGTGCGTGGTGCAGGTTTTAAAATTTCTCAACTTTCTGACGAAGAGAAGGCGCATGGCGTGATTGCCTGTTCGGCCGGCAACCATGCGCAAGGTGTGGCTTTGGCTGCGAAGCGTTTGGGCATTCCCGCTCTGATTTGCATGCCTTCGGGCGCTCCCATCTCGAAGGTGGAAGCCACACGCGAGTTGGGCGCTGAGGTGTGCCTCGTGCCAGGGGTTTACGACGATGCCTATGAACGAGCCAAACAACTCAACGAGGAAAAAGGCATGACCTTTATTCATCCCTTCGATGATGAACAAGTGATTGCCGGACAGGGCACAATTGGTATGGAAATACTGAATGAATGTCCCGACATCGATGTGATTTTCGTGCCCATTGGCGGCGGCGGCCTAGTGAGCGGCGTGGCTTATGCAGTGAAGGCGCTTAAGCCCTCTGTTCGCGTGGTGGGCGTGCAGGCCGAGGGGGCACCGAGTATGCTTAATAGTGTAGATCATAATCAAATTGAAACGCTGACCAACGTGCTCACCATTGCCGACGGCATTGCCGTGAAAGAGCCGGGTGTGCATACCTTTGAAATTGTGCAGCAATATGTTGACGACATTGTTAGTGTGACGGAGGATGAAATCTGCGCTGCCATTCTCGCCTTGATTGAGCAACACAAACTTATTGCTGAGGGAGCGGGCGCTGTGAGCGTGGCTGCTGCCATGTTTAATAAAGTGGACATTACGGGCAAAAACGTGTGCTGCATTGTGAGTGGAGGTAACATCGACGTGACCATATTGAGCCGTGTGATTAATCGCGGTTTGATGAAGGGTGGCCGCACCATTGAGATGCTTATTGAGATGGCCGACCGTCCGGGCTCGCTGCTCGGCCTTTGCCAGGTGATTTGCAAGTTGGGCGCTAACATCATTTCTATTCACCACGAGCGTAATGGTGAAAGTCCAGACGTTAACTCTTGCAACTTGCGCATGGTGCTCGAAACGCGTAATCAAAAACACATCGACGAGTTGCACGTGGCTATTGAAAAGGCGGGATACTCTATTTTGGCCTAGTTCCCTTCAAAAAAACTCAATTAGCTCTAGGGGTAATGCAAACTTTTGGGGGGGCGACGCGTCCCGCGTCGGGGCAAGCACGAACGCAAGAAGAATGTACTTTCTAATGTAAAAAGAAATTATTTTCTTCTAGCGCTGGTGCTTGCCCCGACGCGGGATGCGTCGCCCCCTAGCTATTTGAGTTTCTTGAAAGAAAATTAGCGTATAGCTCTGTAAAATTGCCAACAAAACAATGCAGCGGCTACGAAGAGCCCGAGGCTGAAGGCCAGATACAAGCCCATAATGCCCATATGGCAAGTGAAGGCTAACACGTAGCCCGCGGGAATGTTGATTACGATGAAACTCACAAAGGCAATCCACATCATAGGCAGCACGTGCGAGGTGCCGCGCAAGGCGTTGGCAAAGCAAATCTGCATGCTGTCGCCCAGTTGATAAAGAATGAGCGGAGCAATGAGCGTGAGCGCTAAACTAATCACTGCAGGGTCGGTGGTGAAGAGGCGAATGATGCCCTCGCCACAGAAGAAGAACAGCGCACACGACACAGCGGCCATGCATAGCAAAATGTGAGTGCCGGCACGAGCCGAAAGCCGCACGCCTTGGTTGTCGCCTTGTCCGCAGAAGTGGGCCACGCGAATGGTGATGCCCGAACCGAAACTATAATAGAGCAAGAAACCAAGTCCGCTGATGGTGATCATCACCTGATAGGTGGCAAGGTCGAGCGCACTGAGCCAGCCGGCCATAATGCCGCTCACGGTGAAGGCACCGCTCTCCATGCCCATCTGTAAGGAGATGGGAAGTGAGTGATGATTGAGTCGGCGCAATTCGCTCCATTTCGTTTTCAGTCCGAAAAAGCCGCGACGATAAATGCCGTAGGAGGGACGCATCAAAAACAACACCACCATGATGAGAGCCATCACAATGCGTGAGGTCATAGTGCTGAGGCCCGCCCCCAATAGTCCGAGGCGCGGAAAAGGGCCGAGGCCGTAGATGAGCAAAGCATTGCCCACAATATTGAACACGTTGCCTGTGAGAATTACCCACATGCCGATGGCCGTTTGTGAAATGCCATCGGTGAATTGTCGCAAGGCATTAAACACAGCCATGAAAAGCACCGAAATGAGCAATGTGAGGTAGTAGGGGCGCACTAAGGGCAGAATTTCTGAAGGTTGCCCCATGTGGTGCAGATTGAAATAGCCCACGGTGAGCAGGGCCATCAAGCAGAGCGAGAACACCACGTTGGTGACGAGCCCATGCTTGAGTGTGGCGCCAGCAGCCGTGCTTTGGTTGCGGCTGGCAAGCGAACTGATGAGGGGCGTGATGCCGTAGCTATAGCCTAAGAGCAGGTAGGTGATGAGGTTGAACACGGAGTTGACAAACGAGGCCGCGGCCAACGACTCCGTGTTGAAATGTCCCACCATCATGGTGTCGGCAAAGCCCATAATAATCACGCCAATCTGTCCGATAGCAATGGGAATGCCCAGTTTGAGAATAGGTTGGTAGTAAGCTTGCCAATAGGTTTGTTTCGTCATTTCGTTGCGGGCTATAGGCTGAAGGTTTTAGCTACTACTTGTTGTTTACCTTGTCCGAAACTAATGGTGAAGGTGATGGGCGTGGAACTGCTAAGCTTGCGCACGGCCACCACGGCGGCTTTGTAGCGGATGCCTTGGCCAGGTTGCACGCAGTCTACCGAGGTAGCGGCAGAAATGACCACTCGCTTGCTATTGCAAGTGATGTTGGGTGCCACGTTGTAGAGGGCTTTTTCGCCACGGTTGTAGATGTCGAACACGAGGTAGGCCTTCTCGTCGGTGTCGATGCGGCGGTTGTTGTTTTCGTCGAGAAAGCGCAGGTTGGTCACTTCGAGCGCTTGAAGGTCGGCGGTGTCGGCATAGGGCACGTCATAGCCCGAGGTCTTGTAGGTGCCATATTCCACACCGTTGGAGTTGTTCGACGACGAACTGCTGTAAACGTCGTCGTTGTCGTTGCTTCGGCTATAGCCATGGAAAGTGGGGTCTGACTGGTTTTGTGAGTCGTTGTGACTTGGGCGTCGCGTTTTTTGCTTTGACGAGGTGGCGGCTGCACCAATGGCTCCGCCAATAATCATGCCGGCAATTGTGCCTTTGTCTGCTCCGCGTGGGCCGCCCATGAGTCCGCCTACGCTCGAACCGAATATTCCGCCTAGCGAGGCGCCTGTGGCCACCCCGTTAATTTGATTGTAGCTGCTGCACGAACTAGTAAGTAGCGAAAGGCTCAGCAGAGCCATAAGAAGTTTCGTGGTTATGTTTCGTTTCATTGTTTTTTCGTTTTGGGTTGTTTTTATATCTATATATATAAGGTGTTCCTTTCTTAAAATGCACTTAGGAGTTAGCCCAAAATGGTTTATAGTGCGAAATTACGTTTCTCTGCTCTACCATTTTGCGGCAAACTCCTAAGCGAAGTGAAGTTTATGTTGGGGGGGAGGGAATTTCTATTTCACCGTGATGACCAAGTATTTGCTTACGCTCCAAAAGGCTTGCGGGTTGGTGATGCGCAAGGTGTATTGCCCTTGAGCGTCTTTGTCGAGCGAGTAGGAGCCAGCAGGATGGCTGGTCATGAGTTTGGCGCTTTTCGAATAGAGCTTAATGGTTTTCGTTACGCGAAGGTCGATGCGAGTGAAGTAGTCCTTATTAAAGTCGTTATTCTTCAGCACGCTGCTTCCCTGAATGATGCGTTGCTCTTTCAGTTCGCGCTTCGTGCCAAACACGTAGTAGGCCGTGTTGAGTTCCTTATCTTGTGCAGCCACAGTGCGCGCCTTTTCTTCGTTTTTTGTGGTGAGGTCGCTCACGTTGCTGTTGAGGCTGTTAATCTGTTCGCCCTGTTCGGCAATCTTAATGTCCTTTTCGGCTAATTGGGTGCGTAGGTCTTCAATTTCTTTGTTCTTCTCGTCGAGTTGTTTGTTGAAGTTGGCCACCATTTCTTCCAACTTAGCGCGGGCTCGCGAGTCGCTTTGGTTCGAGGTGCGCAACTGTTGCTGAAGGTTCGCAATGAGTTCGCGGTTAAGCCTTAATTTATTTTGAATCAGCGTCATGTTGTCGAGAATGCGCTGCTTATTGCCCTGTTCGCCTTGTCGGCTTTCCACGTTCACAATGCCTTCGGCCTCGTTAATTTGGTCGAATCCTTCTTGTATCTGTGAGAGCGTTTCAATCATGTCGCTCGACTCGTTTTGCGACTGTGTCAAGGCTTGGCGCAAAGAGTCGATGGTGGCTGCGCTAGGGTCGATGGCTTCTTTTTCCTTCTCTTTCTTCGTGCTGCACGAGGGGGTGAAGGCCAACGCGCACACTGCGGTGAGCAGCAAAATAAACTTTTTCATAATTAAGCTAATTGATGAGTATGTTTTTTGTGTGTAAGGGAAGTTCTTCTGTCTTTTTAAAACTCTGTGGGTTTTGAGATGGGGTAGGGGGAGGGAACGGTTATTCCTCCGCGTCGTCCCCTTCTTCTTTAGAAGCGTAGCGCGATTTCTTTTTCGCCTTTGGCGCTTCATAACCCTCTACGATGATCACAAATTCGCCTCGTGGCTCGGTTTCTTCAAAATGGGCCAGCACCTCGGCTAGTGTGCCGCGCACACTTTCTTCGTGTATTTTCGAAATCTCTCTGCATGCCGAGCAGTGGCGCTCAGACCCAAAGGTTTCGATGAATTGCGTGAGCGTTTTTACCACGCGATAGGGCGATTCATAGAAAATCATGGTGCGAGGCTCTTCGCTCAAAGCGGCCAAGCGAGTGGCGCGCCCTTTCTTTTGTGGCAAGAAGCCCTCGAAAGTGAATCGTTCACAAGGCAAACCCGAAGACACCAGTGCCGGAACAAAGGCCGTGGCGCCTGGCAAGCATTGCACCGTTACTCCGTGCTCCACGCAAGCACGAACGAGCATAAACCCAGGGTCGGAAATGCCGGGTGTGCCAGCGTCTGAAATCAAGGCCATCACCTCGCCTGCTGCCATGCGGGCGGCAAAGGCATCGGCTGTTTGGTGCTCATTAAATTTGTGGTGCGACACCAGTTGATTCTTAATCTCGAAGTGCTTTAACAGAATGCCCGAAGTGCGTGTATCTTCAGCCAAAACCACGTCGGCTTCTTTCAAAATGCGAAGGGCGCGAAGCGTGATGTCTTCCAGATTTCCCACCGGTGTGGGCACTAAATAGAGTTTTCCCATAGTGCAAATATATAGACAATTTACGTTTACACAAACATTTTCTTCTGCTTTTCCTCGTTTTTTACGCTTTTATGGATAAATTTGCCCCGAAAAGTTTTCGCCCAATTGCCCTTTCTCCTAGTTGTTACAACTCGTAGATCTTTCTTATTACAATGAATGCTCCTCAATCTTCTGTTAATCATGCTGCCGACTTCACTCCGAGCGGTGCACCTCGCAATCCCATCACCTTCGATCGTTTTATTCGTGGATTAGTGGCGCTTGTGCTTGTTGCGTGCGCTGGCGTGGCGCTCTATTATTTAAGCGGTGTGCTCATTCCCTTCTTCGTGGCATGGATGGTGGCCTATCTGCTCTATCCTGTGGTGCACTTCTTGCAGTATAAGTGCCGGCTGCGCAGTCGTTTGCTCTCCATTATCATCACGCTGCTACTCACTTGTGGCGTGTTAGGCGGACTAGTTTACCTTGTTGTGCCGCCTATGATTGAGGAAGTGGGACATTTGAAGGATGTGGCTTTAGCCTACATACAAAACGGCGCGAAAAACTCCGCCATTCCCGAACCCGTGCAGCGCTTTTTGCATCAGCACATCAGTGCTTATAAAATAGAATCATATCTTCAGCAAAAAGATGTGATGGTGGCTTTAAAATCGGCTGTTCCCAAGGTGTGGAGTGTGCTTTGGAGCACGGCGGGCTGGGTCATCAACATTGTGGCCTCGCTCATCGGTTTGCTTTATTTGCTCTTCATTCTCACCGATTATGAGCGCTATGCCAATGCCTGGATAAAGTTTGTGCCGCGCAACAAACGCATCTTTGCCGCTCAACTCGTGGCCGACATTGAGCACGGCATGGCAGGTTATTTTCGTGGTCAAGCCCTTGTGGCATTGAGCAATTGCGTGATGTTTTCCATCGGCTTCTTTATCATCGACTTCCCCATGCCCATTGGCTTGGGTTGCCTCATCGGCTTTATTAGTTTTGTGCCCTATTTGCAGGTAGTTGGCTTCGTTCCAGCCACCCTTTTGGCCTTACTCAAAGCTGTTGAAACGGGCGAAAACTTCTGGTGGCTGCTTTGCCTTGTGCTTATCGTTTATTTAGTGGTGCAAGTGTTGCAAGACACTATTTTCACTCCACGCATCATGGGCAAGATTATGGGCCTACCTCCCGCCATCATTCTCCTTTCGCTTTCGGTGTGGGGCTATTTGCTCGGCATCATTGGCTTAATTTTAGCTTTGCCCGTCACCACGCTTCTTATTTCTTATTATAAAAGGTATGTGGTGGGCAACGAGCGCATCAACATTCCCCTCGACGAACTCTCAGAGGAGGATATTGCCGTGGAGCGTGAAAAAGGCGTTTATCTTGAGCCGGAAGGTGAAAATTCTTCTTCCAATGCAGCCACGCGCATTCCTAAAAACGGCCTCGATGAACCCGCAAATAGCGCCGTTTCCTCTGAAAAACCAGAAAAATCAAAGAAAAATTAGAAAAACTTGCCTAAAAGTTTGGTCGGAATAAAAAAACTCTCTACCTTTGCACTCGCAAAAAGGAAATGACTACTTAACTAGTTCGCTCCTAATGCATAAGGATTGACTTGCTAGCTCAGCTGGTAGAGCACAACACTTTTAATGTTGGGGTCTTGGGTTCGAACCCCAAGCAAGTCACTCGATGAAGTGGTATTTACAGAAATGTAGATACCACTTTTTGCGTTATAAGCTAGTGAATACTAATTGAATTTTCTTTGAAGAATTCGAGCTGTGGATGTTGGGGAAGGTGAAAAACAATGCAAAAAGTGATACCAAGGTGATACCACCATGATTTTTTAGGTGATACCGCATTTTGAGATGTAGCATGAAGTCCCCAATGCATTGGGGGCTTCATGCTACATTATAGAGTGGTAATTAAAATCTGAATCTAATAGGCAAATTAATCCAAACTCGAACGGGCACGCCATTTTGTTTGCCAGGTATAAAGCGGCCTATCTTTTTTATTGCATTGATGGCTGCTTCGTCGCATTCGGGAGATAAGGATTTGTAAATTTCAGTGTCTCCAATCGAACCATCTTTTTCAACTACGAATTTCACAACGACTATGCCTTGAGTTCCCTCTTGTATCGCTTTAACCGGGTATTTCAAATTTTGGGCTATAGAGCGTAAAACTCCCACGTCACCATCAGGGTGTTTAGGCATTTCGTCTACAACGTTATAAATTTTGTTTGCGTCTTCAGTTGTGACGTCCTCCTTTTGAATTAAAGAATCGGTAGTGTTAGCTGACGCACGCTGCGTGAACTCATATTTATAAAGAATTTCCCCATCCTTTAAAGAGGCAAGGTAAATTCGTTGAGGAATGAGTTCTAAGTAATCATTGTGGTAAAGTTTCTCTCCGAGTTTTACCACCACGTAGGTTTTCACTTGGTTGGTCTCTATTTGATAGGCCAGGTCTTCAGAGAGAGGAGTGGTTGTAAACTTCGTTCCCTCCATGCTGCATTGAGCATCGTTGGTCGAGAAGTTAAGATAAAAACAATTTGGATTGTGAAAATTGAAGGAGAAGGTATGACTGTTTAAGTCGAACTGCGAGTTGAAATCAGATTCTATGAAATACTCGTGGTCAAGAATACAGGTGCGTTGTGCGAGCAAGGATTCGTAGTCTGTCTTGTATTCTTCACTCTCCATATAGTGTTTCTTTTTCAAAGGAGTGTTCAGTTCTTCTTCAAGCGAGTTTGCTGCAATAACATCTTTGGCGATGACGCCCTTTACAAAAGCATATTCCGCTTCATCAACGGGCACGGTTCCGTCGTCGTCAAGTTCTGTTGCGCAATTAGGTATAAGAATGTTGTCGTGCGTGATTTCCGCATAGTCAATCTTCTTCAGTTCTTTCACTATGGCACTATTCATCGGTGGACGATTGGTGCTCTTTTGTTGTTCAGAACTTGTTGTTTCCTTTTTTATCTGCGTATAGCCTTGGGCTGTTTTCGTTTGTGCGTGTCCTATGCAAGATAGGGTCACGCAAAGAGCCAATAAGATATGTCTGCGAATCATAAGTTGAATGTGTTTATGTGAATGCGCAAATATAAGTATAATTATGCATAAGTAGGTTGTCAAAATAATTTTGATTACCTACTTATTCTGATTTTATGCCAGAACTTTCAAGCGAATAAACATTCATAATGCGTCCGTGGCAAATGGCTTGGCAGTGACTGACTTTTTATTGAAGAGGTATCATTGCTCTTCGATATTGTTGCTTTCATCAGTTGGCGGCAAATAATCGCTTGCCTTGGCTGGCGAAATAACCTCGTGACCAAGCTTTGACTCCAATTGGTTGCGGGCGGCTTTTGCCACACTGCCCCCATCTTTAGCCACACGCTTCTGCTGATTGAATCCCTGAGGGTTTCGTTGCTTAGACAACTCCGTGGCTGAGGCCTCGGCAAGCATATTCAGGGCAATTTCCATGTTGGTCATATTGTCGCGCAAACTTTCCTTTCTCAAGCCCTTGTAATTTTTGTATTGCTTGGTAGTCATGCCGCTCCATTCACGAGTAATA
>CAVKKI010000015.1:0-8113 GCA_963656725.1 Oribacterium sp.
GGAAATATTTCGGCAATATTTCATGTTAACTCACACTAATTCTTGTAGAACCTTTATAATCAAACAGTGTTCTGTTCTAAGAGCTTATTTATCGAGTATCACGCTGAAAGCCTTAGCGTCTTGCACGGTTACCTTATAGAAGATGCCGTTAGTGGAGCGATTTACGTCGATGTCTTTGTCGTCGCTTTCCACGGTGCCATCATAAACCGTGTTGGTGCTGAGTGTGGAAACCACCTTCACTTTCTTTCCAGAAAGATTTTTCAAGCTGATTGATTTCTTATCTGTGGCTACCCAATAAGCGCCTTTTTCAACTACTCCATTGTTGCCTGCCGTGATGTTTTTTGAGCAAAGAGTTTCCTCGGTGTTCATATTGCAGACTTCGATTTTAGCTTCGAAACCTTCTTGGTCAGCAAACTTTGAAGCAGCCTTAATAGCAAGTTCGGTTGCCTTCTTGTTGCACTCAGTCAGCGTGCCGTTAAGAGTGTAAGTAGACTCTGTGCCACCGAATGTAGTGTCAAACTCATCGGTTAGCTCTTTCATTTGTTCGGACGAACCGTTAAACTCTGAAACGAAAACACCATACTTATAAGTACCTGTTTGATTTCCGTCGTTGTTGTCGTCACTGCTGCAAGCCGAGAAACTAACTACGGCGAGAGCGAGCATCAATAGTGCTTTAAATTTTTTCATTTTCATTGTTGCATTTATTTTTTGATGTTTCAACATGGGGCAAAATTACAATAAAATTTCAACAACCAACAAATTTTCCGTTTTTTTTGTTCACAATAAACAAATAATTGTACCTTTGCCGCCAGATAATTAAAGTTCAAGCGTGAAAATCCCCTTGAAAAACACTTTTAGGGAAACGATTAAAGCGTAACAAAAAAGGAAATCTTTAACTAACAATTTAAAAAGTAACAAAAATGAAAAAGAACGTACTTGCCATGTTAGCCCTCTCATTTGGGCTCAGCATGTCATTCAGCTCTTGTAATGACACCTGCGTAGACGCTGGCGGCAACGGCAACGGTGATGGCGAAGCTTTGAACGACGCTGAGTATCAGAAGAAGCTTACGCTCAACTGCCTGCTTGGTGCAGTGGCTGGCGTGGACTCCCTCCCCGACAACTGGAACACTAGCTCCTACCGCTTGTCGATCGACGACAACACCATCGGTTTCGCCGCCGACGATGCTAACCCTGGCGTGCGCAACGTAGTTGCAACCAGCGCTGACGAAGCCTACAGAAAGTTTGTGAACCTCACCGGTAGCAGCAACTCAGGCAGCACCCCCGAAACCGAAACTTGGACGAAAGACGGCATCGGCAGTTTGAACTTCAAGCAAGCACACGAAACAGACCTTTACGCCACCGTAGATGTTAACATTGAGCAAATGCCTGGCCTCACTCAAATTCGTTACGTGCCGGCATCGGCCGTAGGCCACAACGCCTCATTCTCTGGCACTCCCTACTATCAATTTGGCGACATCATTCTTCAAACGAAGGAGGGCGAAGAGCCCACTTATTGGATTTGCGTGCGCCCCGCCAGCAAAATTGCCGGTGTAGAAACTACTCACTGGTGCACCTTCCAGCTCAACTCTGTAGACAAGAGCAACCCCAACTACAAAAAGCTCACTTCTAGAAAATACCAAGATGTTACCGTACCCACTGATTTAGGTACTCCTCAAGAAAAGGCAGCCTTGAACGTGCAAAACCTCTTCAATGTGCTTCGCATCATTGCCAGCCCCGCTCTCTATGAAAACCAAGGTGGCATTGACGACATCACAAGCAAAGAGTTTGAAACCTATCAGGTAAAAGCCATCAACTACATGTGGGAAGACAAAGGCATTTGGGACTTGATTAAGAACAAGAACTATAGCAATAGCACTTCGCTCAAAACCTATCTCACCTCTGCCAACCCTGTAATAGACGCCTTCTACTATGGCTACACGAAGAGCATGTTTAGCGACTATGCCACTGTGTTCAACACAGAGCTTTCTGTAAACAAGAGCGGCTCAAACACTCTCTTCAACAAGGCAACCAACACCAGCCCGAAGGTGGAATTTGGTGTAAACCAAGCCAAAAACTTTGCCGACTTCGAAACAGGTTCTGCTATTTTCAAGCTCAGCTCTGAAGAAAGTGAAGCACGTGGCCCTTATCAATTTGTTATAAAATACAGAAAGGGTGCCCAACTTCAAGGCCGCATCGGTGCAAAGTTCCTCGACGACAGCGACCCCACCAAGAGCTTCGAAGAAACAGCTAAGAGCACTGAAAAGATTAAGGACATCCTCGTGTCAAGAAAACTCATTGAGAGCAAGACCGAACAAACAGGTCCCTTCTACGCTTTTGGCGATAAGGTAACCGACAGCAAGGTGTTCACTGGCAACCAGTTCTGCATCAAGGAAACCAACTCTAAGTCGAACTTCACCGACGCAGAAGAGAAGAAAACCTTCTTCCTCACCTCTAGCTCAGGTAAGGTAAACACTGACAAGGGTGGCACCGAAAGCGGTGAGAAGATTTCTGAGGATTTGGCTAAGAACATTCTCTACCACTTGATGAACGCCTACGTTTACAACGAGACCAACAACAAGTCGGTAGCCCTCGACATCTCTGGCAACTACACCACCCAGTATCACAACTCTTTGAAAGAGCTCTACACCCTCTTCGGCAAGGACTCTGGCATCGACTTCAGCAAGACGCAAATCACCACCGGTAGCGGTAGCACCGCTACAGCCACTGGCAACTACATCTACACCGTAAAGGTTCGCTTCTACATGGACAACGACGACATCGACTCTAACGGCAAGATGTCTACCCCCGTCACCGTAACGCTCACCTACGACACCTCGAAGAAGAGCGACAAGACCAAGGGCTTCACCTACGCCATCGACAGAAGCAACCCTGGCAAGACCACCTTCCTCAGAGTGTATAAGTATCAAGACAACTACACTTACCAAGAGACTTACAGTAAGACTTGCGAGTTTGGTATCACCGGCGCCGCACGTACTTACATCAAAAACAATCTCTACACCTCTGTTAATACCTTCTTGAACTACTTGAAGCAACAACAGTAGTGTAACACTCACACCCACCAAAGAAGCCCGACAAGCTACATCTCAAAGCTTGTCGGGCTTTTTTCATGCGCTGGCGCTAGCAAGCTCTCGGGGGCGACACGTACTGCGTCGGCAAAGCCCATTACAGTTTAAGAAAACACAGTGAAATTAGCCTATTACCAAAATGTTTTGAACCAAAATATAGCCTATTACCGAAATGTTTTGGGCCATTTTATAGCCTAATACCAAAATGTTTAGAGGCAAAATATGGCCTAATACCAAAATGTTTGGAATTTTTTCGGGCTTTTGTGGGCTTGTTGCAACTGTGCTGCGACTGTGCTTGCGCCGACGCGGGACGCGTCGCCCCCGGAGCTGCTTGCGCTTGAGTTGGGCGATGCTTAGTTATCTAGAAGATGATTCTATGGGCTTGCTTTTTAACCCTAAATAGCGATTGCGGTTGGTGTGCACCAATTGGTGTTCGTGCGTGCACCAACTGAAGGCCATGCGTGCACCAGCTGGTGGCCGTGCGTACATCGACCGATGTACGGTTTCATGAATAAGGGGTGTAGGGGTATTATGAAACGGAGAGAATGCACTAGTAGCTTGGGGAAAATGAGTAGTGGCGCTAGCAATTGGGGAATATGAGTAGCAACGCTAGCAATGAGGAGACATGAATAGCAGCATTAGTAATTAGGGTAAATGAGTAGTGACGCTAGTAATTGGGGGGCGACGAGTCCCGCGTCGGGGCAAGTGGCAATGTAAAAGTTGCGCTAAAGGCAATGACAGAAGCAACGCCAGCACGTCAGTGGGGGGCGACGCGGCCCGCGTCGGCAAGACTGCTTGTGTGTGCTGCTCCCCCCCCCGCTAGGCTCATTGTTCTTAGCTATTTATTAGCGCTACCGCTTAGGACCGATTGCCCCGACGCGGGACGCGTCGCCCCCAAAGTGCTAGCGAGGCTACTTGCTTCCCCGCTAGGCTCATTGTTCTTAGCTATTTATTAGCGCTGCCGCTTAGGACCGTTTGCCCCGACGCGGGACGCGTCGCCCCCCAAGTGCTTGCGAGGTTACTTGAGTCTCTCCCAAGTGCTAGCGCTGCCGCTCAGGGCTACTTGCGCCGACGCGAGCCGAGACGCCCCCACTGACGCGCTCAATATGGGCTCATACAAAAATCCCCTGCACACGCAAAGCAGCGCAATGTGCAGGGGATTTTTTATTTTAAAGAGAAAGGGAAAGAGCGAAAGCTTACTTCATATAGTCAGACATATTCATGGTGTAAACCGAACCGTATTGTGACTCATTGAAGAGCGACACGTGAGAGCCGGTGGTCGTTTTGGCGAGCTGCAAGTAGAGGTCGCGCAAGGAAACGGAGGGGTTCTCGTTGATGGCGTTGCGGAAGGAACGGGCAAAGGCGTTAGAGAGGAACACACCGAGGGTGCGGTCTTGCACGTCGGCCTTTGAGGGCTCGTAGGCGTTGGCGGCGGTGATGGCCACTACGTCGGGAATGCCGGTGATGGCGTTGCCCCATATGCCGCTATAGCAGGTTTCAATGGCTAGCATCATGCGGCGATATTTGCCTTGGTCGTGCATGGCTTGCACAATGTTTTTCATCTTTTCACTGCCAAAGTAAGTGCCGCCCGACTCGTCACCCCATAGGGGTCCGTCGTCGTCGCCGCCGTGACCGCTCCAGAAGAAGAGCACGTCGCTCGAGTTGGTGGTTTGAAGCACCTCGGGCAAGCGGTCGGACTTTTTGCCGAGCATGATGTCGGCCAAGTCGTCGGGGGTGAGGTCTTTAAAGTGATAGTCCACCTTCACGTCTTTATGCACGTTCTCGCCACCCACTTCCACGAAGATTTGACCGGCGAATTTCTCGTTTTCTTTAGAATCGGCTAGGTTATCTTGCACAATGACGATGATGTGGTCGTCGTCGTAGCCATGCTGTTTTAGCAACTGATACATAGCGAACACATCGGCTTGGTGACGATAGTTGGCCCAAGTGGTGGAGGGAGAGAGCAACACGGCCCAGTGGTCGGTGCAGGCGGGAAGGTTGCGGTCTACCTTGAGGTTGGGGTCGAAGTCGTCGTAGATTTTCTGCTCCCAGTCCCAAATAGAGGTGGTGGAGGCGGTGCTGTTGCTACCAGCGGTTGAGAAGTAACCGATAGACGACTTTTCGCCATTTTGCAAGAGCCAAAGTTGATAGCTCGACTGCAGGGCCTTGGTGTGGGTGCTTTCGTCGAAGAGCAGAGAGCCAGAAGCGCCGCCCACATTACACTCTTTGCCTTGCGAGTAGCTGCGGAAGGCGGTGGCCAAGCCGTTGGGTTCCCACGAGGTGCTTGAGCCTTCTTTGTAGCTCACCACATCGCGCATCCAGTCAGTGAGTTTCTGCGAATTGGGGTCGGCAGCGTAGAGGCGCTTGGCGGCTCCAAGAGCTACGAGGCTAAGAGCGTCGTACATCTGTGCTTCGCCCGCCGTGATTTCTTTGCCGAATTTTGAACTATAGCTTGAAGCGTAGCCGCTTGAGGGGGCGGGCATAGCCGAGATGCCCATGCAGAGAATGCCGGTTTTGGCAATTTGGCTGAAGTCGGCCGAACTGGTGCAAACGGGCACAATGAATGATTTACCCGTTTGGTCTTTCACATTGCCAATTTGCTTAAGCACATTGAGGTAGTCTTCTTGTGAAGAGAGGGCTAAAATCATGTAGGTGCCTTCGTCCTCGTTGTGAATTTGAGCAAGGCGCTCGCTGAGGTCGGTGCCTGCGGTGTAACGAATGATGCCGTTCTTCACCACATTCATTTTGCGCTCGGTTACCATGAAACCAAACCAGTTGCGGAAGGTTTCGCCATACTCGTCGTTGGCATAAACGAGGGCCACGTTGCTTACGTTCTTAGAGTTGAGCACAGAGAGGAGCACCTCACACTGCGTGATGTCGCTCTCGGTAAGGAACCAAGCGTTGGTGGAGCGGGCATTAATGCGCTGAAGTTCACCGCTAGAGCAGGTGGGCATCAACACGGGCAAGCGTTTGCCCACAGCGTAGTTGAGCACTTTGCGAGCGTTGCTGTCGTAGTAGGGGCCGATGATGGCGCTGCAAGTGTCAGTGTCGCCCTCGTCGGGGTGAGTGAGTTCGAAGGCGAGGTGTTCAATCTCGTCTTCCTTTTCTTCGTGATAGCGCACGTTAATCTTCACTTGCTTACTGAGCCCTTGCTGTGCTTTGCTCAGGTTGCTCTGCATCCATTCTACGTCGGGCTGCCACTTAGAGTAGATACTCTGCGGAAGGATGACGTCTACGTTGAGAGTGGTGACATCGGCATTAGGGGTAGTGCCTCCGTCGGTGCTGTCGCTACAGGAAACTAGTGTCAAGAGGGCCATGCATGCGCAGCACATCCATTTTATCGTTTTCATTGTTGTATGCGTATGTGTTTGTTTTCAACTTTTAGTGAGTAGTTAGAAAGTGGGCCTAAGAGGCTAGGAACGGTTTCGTAACTAATTAATAGAGAGAGATGTCGTCTTCAACATATCCGTCCCATGCTCCGTGCCATTTTTCTTGCGGCTGTGAGCCAACGGCACCGGTTTTCCACTGGTTTACCCAATTAACCAACGCTTCGTCGAACTTGCGGCAGATGGTGAAGCGATTGACGCTCGACTTGTCGGAGTCGAGGTAGAGGAAGCGGGTGTAGTCGTTGTCGTTGAAAAGATAGAAGTCGAAACCGAGGTTAGCAATGCCGGCATCGATGATGGAGAAGGAGAAGCCCATAGCGTCGGAGTCGTAGAAGTTGCCTGCCAAGCGATAGCCCACAGTAATCCACGAACTGTTGTCGAGGAGCATGTCTTCGAAATAGTAGTTGTCGAGGTCCTTTTGTTCACCATAGTGCTTTTTTAAAGTCTCGGCGATGCTGTCGGGATAGGTTTGATCTTGCGTCCAGCGCAACAAGCCCACAGAGGATGACTCGTCGACGAGGCCGTTCTTCTCATAAACATCGATTACTGAGGTGAAGAATTTCTCGGCACTTGCAGCGGCTGAAATGTTGAGCACATGGATGCGGCTACCTAGGGCCGAGGAAGTGATGACGCTTTTGTCGGTGTTGAGCATGAGCACTTCATCGTTTTCATCGAGCGTTATGCCATCGAGCCATTCGAGCTGAGTGGCCTCGGTGAGCACCAAGAGCCGGCGCTGATAGGTTTTGTCGGTGGTGAAGGGATTGATGCGGTTGGTGGCCCACTGCGAAAGGGCCTTTTTACACTTTTCTTCATCGTCGAGATAGATGTACTTGGTGTCGACACTGCCCTCGTTTTGCGACTCAATGGTTTGAAGGCCGCGCAACACGCGGTCGGCATAGCCTAAGTCGCCCAACTGTCCGGGCTCGAACACAACCGTCACTTGCAGCGTTGAGGTGGGCGAGCCACTGTTGCCGCTGCCTTCGTCTTTGCTACACGACACGAGGGCGAATGCCATCGCTAGAAGCAACATCAGAAAGGATAGTTTACTTTTCTTCATATATTTCTGTTTGTAATTTCATTGATAAGTGGAGGGAGGGCTTGAAGCGTTCCTCACACTCTAGGAGTTTAGGTAGGTTTCGTTTGTAGTTCTCAGTCCGTGAGGGAGTTATTCGGCATAGGTCATCTCTTGCGGACTGTAGATGTAGTTGTAGGTGGAGAGGCGCTCAGCCTGACTGGTGGTGGCATCCCATTGCCAGCCAATGAGCGTGTCGGGCTGCTTTTCTTTTGGTGCTAAGGGCAGGGTAAAAGAGAGGCCCTGCTTCACTGGCACGAAGAGGTTGCCCAATTTAAACGAGCCATCGGGCTGCACGCCACCCGTGGTTTCGATGTAGAGAATGGGGTGCGACGCGGCATAGGTCATCGATTCGTCGGGCTGAAGGGAGATGGAGCCTTCGTTGACGTAGAAGGTGGAGGTTTGAGTGGTGCCAGTTAATAGCGACACTTGGTATTTTTTGCTTGCATAGCTCCACGTCACTCGGTAGGCTTTGCCGTCTTTCACGGCCATTCCCTCAACGAGGTTGACTCGCTTCGGCCACCGTAGGTGTCAACAATGATTTTGCGTCCCGTTAAGCCTGTGTTTAC
>CAVKKI010000015.1:8123-20142 GCA_963656725.1 Oribacterium sp.
GCCCGACACAATGTTGACGCAGGGGTGAGCGCCCTGGGGCATGAGAGTGGAGTCCTTTTCGAGTTCGCTCCAAGAAAGGGTTTTGTAGTTGTCGTCCTCGTAGCGGATGTTTACCTTGGGGTCGTCGAAAGTAGTGGGGAAACTGGTGCTGAAGAAGTTAGACTGGCCCAAGAGGTCTTGCCAATGGCTCACGTCTTGCGACACCACGCTCTTCACCAAGTCGGCCACCTCGCCATATTCGTCGATGGCTTCGATAAACTCCCAAATGGGGCGCACTTGCATGTCGATGAGTTCCACGTTCGAGTTTTTCTCATTCAAGAAATCGAGGTTGAGCGAGTTTTGCCATTCTTCAAGGCAGTCGGCCGAGAAGGAACGTGTGCCGTCGTATTTAGTCATTCCTAAAAAGCCCGTCAGCACGCTTTGGTCGCCTCCATAGGCGGTAACGTTGATGCTCGACGACTCAATGAATTTGTAAATGGCTTCTTGGCGGTTTTCTTCGCGTTTGGAGTAGGCCCAAAGTATCTCTTCAGCGGAATATTCCTCCTCCTTCACTTGATCATAGTAGCGCCACATTTCGCGGACCAGGTCTACGCGCACTTTTCCGCCCAAAGTGGCACTCACCACCACGTGGGTGCCATAAACGTTGAGGAAGGAGTCGACCATGGCGGTGAGGTAGCTGGCGTCGTGCGTCTCATCATACACGGCCTTCGACATGTGAGCCACGGCATTGCGGAAGCTGGAGGTGAGAATGGTGGTGTATTTTCCAGCAGCCAAATAGGCCAAGATTTCGTTATCAATAATCCACTGCTGGCCCATAGAGATGGTGCGCTCCACCGAGTAGTAGAACTTTTCTTGCACACCGTCCTCGAGCACGTCTTGGCGGGTGCGCTTGGTTTTGTTGTAGAGCCCAAGGTCTACGGAATAGTCGGTGTTGAGATGAATGCCGGCCACATAGTCTCTCTTATTATAGGTGTACTTCTGCGTTTGCGAGGATTCGTTGACATTGAGGTATCCATAGAGCGTGGGGCCGCCTTGATTGCGCACATTCTCTAATTCACCGCGATTAATAACTTGGCAGCGTATGTCGTTCCAGTTGCAATATTCGCCATCAACGGCGTTATAGCTATAGCCCACGCCGTAGTTGCGAAGAAAGGAGTAGTGCGTGGAGGTTTGTGTGCCACGCGTCCAGTCGAAGGGCTGAGCGCTGTCATGAGAAGAATCACCCTCAGCCTCGGGAAGCACGTCGCTACACGAGGCTACGCAGCCGCAAAGCATGATCCACAACAGGAACAGGCTGGGGCGAAGCAGGGAGTTTATTCTTTTCATTGTTTTCGTTCTTTTTCTCCTTTCCCCCATGCTGAATGCTACAACAAGGGGAAGGAAGTGAATGTAAAGAGTAAAGGGGGGAGGGATAAACAAGCTAGGCTTGCTTTTCCTCCCCCCAACAATTTTGTTTACTCAAATGCGGGGTCGTAAAGTGGAGTCATACCACTATATTCGGTGTTACTATTAAAGTGTAGAGCGCTGAGGGTGTAGAGATAGTAGTTTTTCCACACATTCTTCTCCCACCAACTGCTGTCGTAATAGCACTCCACGGTGCGCACACTGCCCGAGCCTTCCTCTGTGGTGCTGAGCTGATAGAACTGGGTGGTTTGGTATTCGCGAAACCAATACCACCGGCCATAGGTGCCGTGCATCACAATGGCCGCAGTGCGGTCGTTTTGGTAAAGGTAGCGCTTGTTTTCGTCTTTTTCGTCGAAAACGAAGAAACCTTTGGGGCGGATGGAGGCGATGGAGGCGCTGTCTACTTGAAGGATGTAGTCGACGTTGTGCTTCATGGGCGTGCCATATTTATAAAGGAACGACAGGTAGGCTTCTACGTCTTCTTTGGTGGAAGAGTAGTAGGGCATCCAGCCGCCTTTATCGGCACTTTTGAAGTCGTCATACCACTTAGAGAAGGTGCTGTTGAAATTCTCGTCGAGGTGAATGAGCACGCCCGCCACAGGGCCATTACACTCGCGCACACACATCCATAGGCCACGGCCGTGTCCGTCTTTATCGCCCGTCCAGCTCAATAGTTGGCCTAAACTGTAGGGCGAGGTGACGTTGCCGTTATCGCCCCAAGCGGATTGGGGGATGAAGTCGATGCGCTCGAGTTGAGGAATGGCGGAAATGCTGACGTCGACGTAGGCCGCACGGGTGGTGCTGTCGCCTCTGTGCAGGGTGAGTTTGCCCATGCTCGTCTTCCTAGTGGAAGTGATGAGAGGCGCTGGCAACTGCAGGTCGGCCACGTAGCCATCGGCATTGTCGACTTTCAAGTCGTAGAGGCCCGTGATTTGCTGAAACTGCTCTACGGCTTCGGCCCAAGTGTCGGCCTTGACGGCTCGCACTAGCGGGGTGCTTTCATCGCGCACCGTGCCGTAGGTGGGCTGATAGGTGCGCTTTGAGAAGTCGTCGGCTAGTTCTTCGGTCCCCGTCAACGTGGAGAGCACGCTACTGATGAGCCTCATGCGATCCATCGTTTCTTGCTCGTCGGCTGTGACAACCTGATCTTTGGATTCGCCGCTGGTGTTGTCATCGCTTTCTGAATCGCTGCAAGCGGAGAAAACGAGAGCCACGAGCGCCAAGCAGGCCACACAGGCGAGGTGATATAGAGAGTTTGAACGAGGGTTCATTTTTCTTTCGCTTTGAGGGTTTCTAAGTCGTGAAACGAATAGTAGGCTCCGCGGCAAAGGCGAATGGGGTAATAGTTGTTTCGCCATGCTTTGTCGAGACTGCTGTCGTCTAACTTCTTAAAACTATAGTCTGAACGCAAAAGCAACAAATTGGGCGTTTGGTTGTCGGAACCGGGCGTGTGCGAGGCTAAGGCGCAGAGTTCGCCATTGTAGCGCTGCTTGTTGCCATGGTCGGTAAAACTTTTTGCTTCCAATATGTCGTAAGATCCAACGAAACCGCTAAACTGTGCCTCGAAGCCCGAGGTTTGACCTTTGAACAATGCTTTCGGGTTTGAACCCAAATAAACATAGAGTTCACTGAGCTGCGTGGGCGTGGGCAAGTACCACTTGGTGTTGGGCTTGCTGTCGAGGCTCGTCAGGGGGCTGTAGCCGTAAGTCCAAGAGTTGTAGGTTCTGAACCAGAAGCCTACTTCATATTGTATGCGGCTGAAGAGCACGTTGTTGAGAATTACCTCCTGACTGGTTGCGGTGCGGTCGGTGGTGTTCTCCGAAAAGTCCATGGCGTGGTCAATGTTGTTTCGCGTCCAAAACGTGTTGCCAATCTTCACAATGGGGTGTTTGTGAAGTTTGTTGTCGTGGATGTTGCGAAGCGAGAGCACATCGTCGCGCACTTGCCGGCTTTTGGTGTCTTCGTTATAGCATGTGAATGCGGGAGCGTTGGCATAGAGTGTGCCGTTGACGTAGTAGAGTTTCTTCACCTTCTTTTCCCCATTACTCAGAGTGAGCGGGGCAACATAGGCAGAAGAGCCTCCGAAGGCCACGGTGGCGGCAGCGTGTTCTTCATCGCCAAGGAAAATGCCTTGGGTCAGACGTATGCGGTTTTTGTAAATGGGATATGCGATGGTGACGCGTTTGTCGGAACGGATTTTGGGCACGTATTCCTGACATACTTCCACCACGGGTTCCATGGTGTTCCCAGTCTTCAGATAGAGGGTGCGACAGAGGGTGGAGTTTGTGCTTTCGTCGAACTGGACCAAGTCGCTGCGCGAGGCGTCAATCTCATAGAGTGTGGCGCTGAGCATGCCGTCGGGCAACTTGCAGTCGCTACGGGTGATCATGTCGAGCGTGGCATTCATGAAATCGGTGCGAAGGTCGCTGTCCACCAAATCCCACACGGGCATAAGTTCGAAATGCACGATGTCGAGCGTCGGACTGTTTTGAATGTAGCCCGTGTAGTTTATCGAAGCTAACCAATCGGTGATGTCGGTCACTGGCAATTGGCTTCCCGACTGCAGTTTCAAGATGTCCGCCTTCAGTTTGGCCTTGGCTTCGTCTGATCCGCCATAGATGGTGATGGCACCTGAGGCGCTTTTCGACGAGGTCACCGTTTTCTGATATTCGGAGTTGCGATCAGAACTGGTGATGGTGCCTAGCGTGTACTCGATTTCCTGTTTCAACTCGGCTTCGTTATCGGCCTGGTCTGATTTGTTCATGGTGAACTTATAGGAAATCTTGCCGCCCATATCGGCTTGCGTAATAACGTGCGTGCCATACTTTGCCAAGAGGTCTTGAATGGCTTGCTTGCGTGCGTCGCCTTTCAAGTTCTTCACCTTGTTGTAGGCTGTAGAGAAGCCCGAGGTGAAGCAATATTGCAAGCGGTTATTGCGTTGCAAATCTTGCAAAACACCGCGGTCTAACACGCGAGAGTAACAAGTCTTCACCATCTCGCCATATCCGTAGTTCTGCACGGTTTTGTCTCCACCAGAGCAGAGGTCTAACGTCTCTTTGCAGTCGTTTAAGCACCCGAGGATGCTTTCCGAACCACTATTGGCCGAGGTCAGTTCCGTGCTATACTGCGAAAGAGTAAGTGCGGTGTAATACTTCATCTCAGTGCGCGAAACTTGGCAGTCGTGAATAGGCTCGTAGGTGTCAACGGCCGTGTAGTACTGTTTGATATAGTCGTAGTCTAAGATGGGCTCTAACGTGTGAACCGACTTTTGACTGTCGGCATTCTTATAGATGTCGTAGCCAAAGCCAATGTATAGCGTCTCCATGGGGTCGGAGTTCGACGCATTATCGGCGGTTGAGAGCTGAACCAACTGCAAGGTGTCGGTGTACAACGAATTGTCGGCACTGCTGAAAGTGAGCGTGGCGTAACGGCGAGTGGAGCCTTCATTGGTCTGCGTCTCCACACTCACGATGCCATCAGAGGGCAGTGTGTCAGTCTCGAGTTTCAGCCAATCGGCAGTAGTGCTTACCAACACCACCTCGTCCGAGTTTTTTTGTCCCGTCACTTTCACTCGAAAGCTTTCGTAGGAAGATAGGCGGGGCAAGGTGACTTGTTGATTAGCGTCAGCAAGCACCACGCCCCATCCTTGCTTTTCATCTGAAGAGGAAAGGTCATCATTGCAAGAGCTTAATGCCCAAATGCATACTAATAGTAATAATGACCACCTATACATGAACTATTTTGTCGTTGTTCCTGAAGATTGTGAACTTGAGCTTGAGCTAGAATCTGAACCTGAACCTGATGAGCTAGAAGAACTTGAACTTGAGCTAGAATCATCAGTCGTGACAGGAGTTGTAGTCTTAAGTTTGTTAAGAATGTCGTCCACTTCAATAGAGGTAGAACTTTCCAGCACATTGCTCCAAATGTCGATGCCTTTGTCCTTATATGCTTTTTTGAAATATAGCTCAACGCTATCACGAACATCAACATCATTCATTAGTGTCCAAATAGGAGTGAGAGTGAAAGAAATAGGAGATGCTTTTTGGGGAATAAGTGCACCATCCGCTTTCTTATCCACTGTTGAGAAGCTATTTACCCAATCAGTCAAAACGCTTTGCAAATCAGCAACGCTTGTCATAGGGCCATTAAAGAAGTCTTGAACTCCAATTAACGTCTTTGCTGCATCTCCACCATAGCAACTCATTTTTACACGGCTATTCTTATAGAGTTGAACACCCTGTGATTTGAATTCGACATTACCAGAAAAATTGAATGCTTCACTGATTTGAGCCGTAATGCTAGCGTTAAATTGTACATCTTCATTCAACGTCTTCTTATCAACTTTAGCGTAAAGATTGAATGCACCGCCAAAATCACCACCAGAAATGAAATAGGGGCCAAAATCACTGTCTAATTTTCGAAGAAGCTTTTCGTAGGCTGCATCCCAATCCGCTTTATTCGGATAAAGTTCGTCTCCTGTGTAGTGGTAGAATTGATACAAATCCCAATAATCGGCGGCGAAAGCAGATGAGAATAAATTGCCAAAATCACATTTCTTTATTCTCGATAATTTCTGCTTGTATCTTTTTATAAGTTGCTTATCATTCGCTTCTACCGCATCCGAATACAATTTCTGGTATTTCTGATAATCAGGCCAATATTTATCTTCATATTCGCTCATTTCGTCATCAGCCAATTCAGCAATAGCTGTTGAATTCAAGTTAGAACTTAAGCAAGGAGCCTGTCGACAGAAAGAATAATTCACATAGGTGCTAGTATCCTGCACACCACCTGAATATTTACCTTCTGCTTCAAATTCCAAAAAGCCGAAAGAAGCAGCCATCTTGACTTTCACGTCAATCTCCTGCACCTTCGAAATACTGTTCACCAAACTCATATCATTGAGCGAAGAAAAGTTCACCTCACTATTTTGAAACAATTCTTCTTTCCCATTTCCAGTTACCTTTTTGCTCTCAATGGTAGCCATATTGAAAATAGGAGCATGTTTGAACATCTTAGTGGGGCTAAATTTCTTACTACCACTAGCGTTCGCTGTGTCGGGTTGCATCATATAGGTGTAATCTACAGGGCAACCGATACCATTATTATTATAGAAATCAGCTTGATCACCATTGTTTGGCTCCTCGCCATAATAGGTAGTGCTCTGATAAACGGGGATTGCAATTTCACCACCATTAAGTTGAGTAATAAAGATAGTGTCTCTACGAGCCGTAGTGCGATTAGGGTTAGCCTCAATCGAAACCATCAATTTATCTGTGCCACTATGGAACGTTTGACCAGGTTTCTCAATAAAGTTCACCCACGAGCTATCAGCCACAGCAAACCATTGACCTTCACAAGTTACGGGGATTTCTACAAGCGCACCTTGAACTTCCGTTTCAATGCCTTTTGATACATAAGAATCTGGAACAACGGGGGTGGGCGAAACTACACTATCGCTACACGAAGCGAAGGTTCCCATCAATCCTGCCATAGCAGAGAGTGCGATGATTTTAGTGTTTTTCATTTTCATAATTTTCCAAATGTTTTAATTTTCAATTGTTACTAATTGGGGCAAATTTAGTAATTATTCCCTTATTCTACATAATATTCCAAAGAAAAAAAAGAAAAAATACTTCTTTTTTAACTTATACAACACAGTAAACGCACAAATCAAAGCACTTTCCTGCGTCAACCACGTAAATACAAAAAGAAATTTGTAACTTTAAACCCCAAACAGACTAAACAATAAAAAACGATGAACATCAAAGAATACCGACTAACTTCAATGGCCGAACCAACCGATGAATTACTTCATGAACTAATGAGTCAAGTAGCTGATTCAGCCAGAGAAAGTTCAGCTAATGCAAAACTTACATTGCAAAGAAAAATGCAAGAAACAATTGATTTGATAAAAAAGCAACGACAGGCTTCTCAAACTAAAGCATAACTTAGTTTATATATTATAAATGGACAAGAAATTACGTCCCGTTTTATGCGTTATAGCAGGTCCAAACGGTTCAGGCAAAACTTCAACGACAGAAAAATTGCTTGCAAATGAATGGACCGCTGACTGTGTATATATAAATCCAGACAATATTGCACAAAATAAATATGGAAATTGGAATTCCGTAAAGGCTGTAATGGATGCGGCACAAGAGGCCACACTCCTACGCTACGATTGTCTTGAAAAAAAAGTAAGTTTTGTATTCGAAACCGTATTTTCTTCTCAAGAAAAACTGGATTTTCTACATAAAGCACAAGAATACGGCTATTTCATTCGTTTTTTTTATGTTTGCACTGAAGACCCTAAAATAAACGTACTACGAGTTACTAAACGCTTTCTCAATGGAGGGCATGAAGTTCCAATTTCCAAAATCTTCAGCCGATACTACAAATCATTAGCCTTGGCCGCCCAAGCACTTTCCTTTGTTGATAGAGCCTATGTTTACGATAATTCACGTGAAAATGAATTACCCAAACTACTTTACCGTACTTCAAACGGAGAAATACACAAGAAATATATAGATAAAATTCCGGAATGGGCAGCATCTCTTATATAGGACAAAACGTTTTCCAACGTGCAAATACACAAGTTGGAAAACGTTTTTTTAGAACCTTATTTCTCCGCTTCCCGCACAAATGCGGCCATCGGCAGTGTAGAGCACACCAAATTGACCGGGGGCTATGCCTTGCACGGGGGTGGGCGAAGTGATGAGGAAACGGCCGTCGGACTGACGAACGAGGTGACCAGGACGCGGACGCTCGGTGTGGCGAATCTTAAACAGCACATCCACTTCGGGAGCACCTTTCCAAGGATCTGCAGTGACGAAATGGAAATCGGTGAGGTGGAACTCTTGACCATAAAGGCCGTGGCAAGCGTCGGTGTGCGACACATAGATAATGTTTTTCTCAATGTCCTTATCCGTTACGAACCAAGGACCACCACCTAAACCAAGTCCCTTGCGTTGGCCCACGGTATGAAACCAATAGCCTTTGTGTTTGCCGATAATCTTGCCCGTTTCGCGCTCCACCACGTTGCCCTCGCGCTCACCGAGAAGTGTGTGAAGATATTGCGTGTAGTTTATCTTTCCCAAAAAACAAATGCCTTGACTGTCACGACGGTGAGCAGGCGCTAAACGTTCGCGCTCAGCAAATTCGCGCACCTCGTGCTTGAGCAGATGGCCGATGGGGAAGCAAAGTTTGCTGGCCTGCACATCGGTGAGTTGCGAAAGAAAGTCGGACTGATCTTTCACGGGGTCGGGAGCGGGAGCCAGATAGAGTTGTCCCTCAGGGTCGTGATAGGTTTGGGCGTAGTGGCCCGTCACGATGTAATCGTAGGCATGTCCTGCTTTTTCTTCGAAAGCGCCAAACTTTATCAAGCGGTTACACATCACGTCGGGATTGGGCGTCAATCCACGTTTAATGCGCTCCACCACATAGGCCGTCACGCGGTCGTGATATTCTTGCTGCAAGTCGATGATGTCGAGGTGCAGACCATAGCGCTTGGCGGTGAGAGTGGAGAGTTCTATGTCCTCCTCGGCCGAACAAGAAGTGCCCTCGCCCTGCATACCTATTTTAATATAGAAAAGGTCGGGACGAATGCCTTGCTCACAAAGCAAGTGGCAGGCCACGGCACTGTCAACGCCGCCCGAGATTAAGAGAGAGTAGGATTTGTCAGTTTGCATACCATGAAAAGATTGCATCGCTCGTAGGCCGGAGTGTAGTCTGCCACAGCCCGAAAGCCCAAACGCTCGTAAAGGTGCACCGAGGCTTCAAGCAGCGTGTTGGCCTCGAGAAACAAGGAACGAATGCCCAACTTCCGCGCCTGTTGCAGCGCCGCATGACCTAAGGCCGACCCCACACCATGACCTTGAGCCGAAGGGGTGACCGCCATTTTGGCCAACTCCCATTCTTCGCTTTCGGCATGGGGAATGAGCGCGCAACAACCCACGGGTTCGTCGTAAAGAAACGCCACGAAGATGTAGCCTCCTTTTTGCAGAATATTCCCCTCGGGGTTGCTCAAGTAGCGAATGTCGCTAGGCTCGAGACGGAAATAGCGCGTGATCCATTCCCGATTGAAACGGGCGAAACTCTCAAGCAGTCGTGTTTTCTGCGCAGCCTCTAGGCTTGAAGGCTCTGCTGAGAGCGTGATGATTTGGAGCGATGTGTTGTTTACCATAATTCCGTACCGCAAAATTACAATTTTAGCATGAATGCACAAAATGATTGCCCGAAACGGGACAAAAGGGCGCTCGCTGAGCAATCTCTATTGAAGAAAAAAGCAGAACAACCCTTTAACGCACAGGTTGTTCTGCTTGAAGAAAAATTTATTAACTAGTACCTAAATCATTCAAACATAGGGGGCAACGATGCCCAAGGTTTACACCTTCTCAAGAGCTTGGCTGAGGTCGGCAATGATGTCGTCGATGTGTTCAATGCCAATGCTCAAGCGCACGGTTGAGGGGGTGATGTGTTGCTGCTCGAGTTCTTCGGGCGTCATTTGTGAGTGAGTGGTGGTGTAAGGATGGATTACCAAACTCTTCACATCGGCCACGTTGGCAAGCAACGAGAAGATTTTGAGATTGTCGATAAATCGCCAAGCTTCTTCTTTGCCACCCTTGATTTCGAAGGTGAAGATGCTACCACCGCCATTGGGGAAGTATTTCGTGTAGAGGGCATGGTCGGGATGAGAAGCCTGTGAGGGATGGTTCACCTTAGCCACCTTAGGATGATTAGCGAGGAAGTCCACCACCTTCAAAGCATTCTCTACGTGACGCTCCACACGAAGCGACAGTGTTTCAAGACCTTGCAGCAAAATGAAAGCATTGAAAGGCGAAATAGTGGCGCCAGTGTCGCGAAGCACCACGGCACGAATGCGGGTTACAAAGGCTGCAGGACCTGCCACATCGGCAAAGATGGCCCCATGATAAGAGGGATCGGGCTTGGCCAAAGTGGGGAATTTATCGGCATTAGCCTTCCAGTCGAATTTACCGCCATCAACAATCACACCGCCAAGGCTAGAGCCGTGACCACCGATGAACTTTGTGGCTGAATGCACCACGATGTCAGCGCCATGTTCCAAGGGACGGATAAGGTAGGGCGTGCCAAACGTATTGTCCACGATGAAGGGAATGTTATGGCGATGAGCCACTTCAGCCACAGCCTCCAAGTTGGTCACGTCGGAGTTGGGGTTACCGAAAGTTTCGGCATAGATTACTTTCGTATTGGGTTGGATGGCAGCCTCCAAGGCAGCGGTGTCATTCACATTCACAATGGTGTGTGTGATGCCCTGATTGGCTAAAGTGTGCGTAATCAAATTGAACGAACCACCATAAAGGTTGTCGGCAGCCACGATGTGATCGCCAGCCAACACGATGTTTTGCAGAGCATAGGTCACAGCAGCAGCACCACTAGCCACAGCCAAACCAGCCACACCGCCTTCCAAAGCAGCCACACGGTCTTCAAACACACCTTGTGTAGAGTTCGTCAAACGACCATAGATGTTGCCCGCATCACGAAGGCCAAAGCGGTCGGCCGCATGCTGAGAGTTGCGGAACACATAAGAGGTGGTTTGATAAATAGGCACCGCACGCGCATCGGTTGCTGGGTCGGGCTGCTCTTGTCCCACATGTACTTGAAGGGTCTCGAAGTGATATTTCTGTTCGCTCATATTGTAAAAGTTTTATTTTGTGTTGTTGTTATTATTTCTTTGATTTCTGATTGCAAAGTTACGACGTTTAGAATAAACCACCAAACAATTTGCAAAACTAAGAAGATAACTCTATCTTTGCACTATTACAAAGAAATTCTACTAACTATGAGCCCAAATTCAGAACCTCAAACAGAAAAATATTCTATCGACGCCACGGACATAAAAATACTCCGTGCTTTGCAGCGCAACGCCCGCCTCACCACCAAAGAACTGGCCGCTAGTGTGAACCTCAGCACTACGCCCGTTTTCGAACGAGTGAAGCGATTGGAACGTGATGGCATCATCAACCGCTACATTGCCGTGCTCGATGCCGAGAAGCTCAATCAAGGTTTCCTCGTGTTCTGTCAAGTGAAGATGAACCGACTAGGGCGCGACATTGCCGCCGACTTTGCCCGCACCATCATAGGCATTCCCGAAGTGACGGAATGCTACAACATTTCTGGACAATACGACTATTTGCTTAAAATACACGCCCCTAACATGAAATACTATCAGGAATTTGTGCTTAATGTGTTGGGAACAATTCCGCATCTCGGTTCATTAGAAAGCACCTTTGTGATGGACGAAATTAAGCATGAATATGGGATAACGCTTTGAAAAAGCTTTTACAACAATCACTTTTAAGCGCGTCAGTGGGGGCGACGCGGCTCGCGTCGGCGCAAGTAGTGAGTTGCACTGGCGCAAGCACTTGGGGGGCGACGCGTCCCGCGTCGGGGCAAGCACGGATGAAGATTAAAGAATGTGAGCTAAGAAGCAGGGAGTTGCTGATTGAGATGCTTCTTGAGTTGCCTCTTGCCCCGACGCGGGACGCGTCGCCCCCCAAGTGCTTGCGCTAGCGAAAAACGAAAAAGCCCCGCTGAGCGTTTGCTCGGCAGGGCTTAAAAAGAATGTGTAAATAAA
>CAVKKI010000016.1:0-20113 GCA_963656725.1 Oribacterium sp.
GGGCGCCGCTTCGCTTGCCCTGGGCTAGGTGCGTGCATTGGGCTTTCAGCCCGCCCTTGTTGCGGACAAAATATTAAATGTATAAATATCAATGATATGGATGCGTGCCGTAAACTAGTTGGCGTTTAATAATACCCCCTATTAGTGCGGGCGTTTCCCCTCACCTTATTCGCAAATCATGGTAATGTTTTGTTTTTCGTGCGTAGAGTGCGCTTTAATCTCTAAACACATATTCCGCATTATATTCAATGCCGTACGTCTCTAAAAATAGGCGATATTCATCTTGAAACGATAATTTCTTGTGATGCTCTCGTTGATTTTTTATATACGCCATTGTTTTCTCAACAATGGATTGACTAATGGAAAACGCAGCATATCCATTTTGCCATGCAAAGGCACGGTAATATCTATCAATGGTCTTTATCCATCGGCTGCTATTGCGTTTCACCTCTTCCACTACGTGTGAAATGGTAACGTCTTTCGATAGTGAGAATAAAACATGTGCATGGTCGTTAATGCCCCCAACGAGTATCACCTGGCAACCTACTTCATTTATTAACTTACCTACATAGGAGTGAACACGTTCGATGTCGTCTTCCCGAATAGTGGGGCTAGTGGTTTTGATGTGAAATACTAAATGAATGTAAATTTTGGTCAGTGATTGTGCCATAGGGTGTATGTGTTTATTGTTTGTATATGTGAGGGATTATTTTTTTAAGTAGGTAATCAAAATTATTTTGGGGTAATTCTATAAAGTGTTGTAAAATCCGTTTTCTTGCAACACTTTTTCTATTTTTTTTATCCAATAATCGCTCACGCCCACGCTTTCTGCATAGGTGCTGAAATGAGCAACGGCTTCGGCCACCTCGTTAATGATGCAAGGGGCATTTTTAATGTTTTGTTGTTGGGCGAAAAACTCTAAATCTTTAAGGGTGATGTTGGTGCGCTTGCCGAGAATGGACAATTCGTGATGGCGAAAAAAGTGAGAGTCGGGGTCGGCCGAGAAAATGAGATCGTAGGCTGGCGAAAGTGTCCATTTGCCTTTGTGGTCCATCACAAATGAGAAGTTCTTTGTGTGGTCGTCCACATTCATTGCCGTTACGTTAAACACCATTCTTCTAAATTGTTGGGCTTGCTCCGCATCAGAGAACTGAAGTTTGCGGCCCACCACAAAAAGGTCTTCATAGGTGTCGGCCAACGCACTCATAGCGGCGAGGGTTTGGGTGTGGAGTTTCTCTCCGTTCACTCGGTCGAAACGTTGTGTTAGGAAGTTTTCACTCCCTTCAATTTCCACCAATCGCGATGGCATCATGTTGATGCCAGCCTCTTTCGCCATAAGGTAATAGGCCATTTCAATTTTTGTGAATGGAAAATCCTTCGGTTTGCTTGTGTCGAACTTTAAAATGTAGTGTTTAAAGTTGGCGGGCAGATTGGCTTGGCCCGAGCGAATGGTGCCTGTGGCTTCGTCGATGGCGATAATTGCTTTGGGGCGTTGCCCACCAGCCGAGGTGCCCACCTTATAAAGGTCTTCCATAATGAGCGAGTCACTAAGGTCGATGCTGATGTCTTGCCTCTGCATGAATATTTTGTTGGCCAGTTCGTAGAGCGAGGTCAATTTAATGTCCACCGAGGGGTCGTCTACCACATGAGCCGGCTTAAACTCTAAAGCGCCCATGGCGCGCTGCCCAATGAAAGAAAGGCGGTCTACGGCATTAATTTGCTTGGAGTGAAGGTGGTTGGCGTCGAGCCATTTCTGAAAAACCACATTTCCCCAATGGTCGGGCAAAGAGTCGGCGATGAATTCGGGCAATCCCGCATATAGTTTCTCCTTGTTGCCCGATAGGGGGAAGCCCTTCTGCACGTAAGGCGAATCAAGAGGAGCTATGAGAGGAGCAATGTTCAGCCCCTGACGAGAAAATTGCTCGTTGAATTGAAAAACGGAGGCCCCTCGTTTTTCGTCCCACGACAACCAACCTATCGTTTGGTTCCAAATGCTTACTTCAACCAAATTATTTTTCATGTCTCACCCTTTCTTTTTTATTATTCGATTTAATTAAATGTCGGGGCAGCAGGGGTAGGGAGGGCAGTAGCTTTTCCACCTCTTCTAAAAAACCGATGCTGCGGAGCAGGGAGAGCAACGTGCCAAAACCAATGTTGCGGCCCTCGCCTTTTTCAAACTGACTGATGGTGAAAATGCTCACCCCCGACTGCTCCGACACCTCCTTTTGCGTGAGGTCGCTAAACAATCGGTACTCCTTAAACCGAGCTCCTAGTTCGGCTATAATCTGTGTGTTCGACTTGCCGTCGATGCCATATTCTGTAATCATACGTTTGCAAATATAGATATTTCTTTATTTATCGCCAAATACGGCGATAAATATTTAAATATCTATAGTTAAAATGTGGGGTGGCGCTTTATTTGCCTTCCCCCTAGAAGTTTAGGTGTGGCAATTGCTGTTACTTGCACTAATTGCTTGCACTCCTTTGATTATCAATGCTTTCAAGAGTGTAAGCAGCAACTGTTGTTGCTTACACTGTGCAGGTAGTGTTAATTAGTGGCTTGATAGGAAAAACTAGTGGCTTGATAGGGTGAAACTAGTGGCTTGATAGGGGAAACTAGTGGCTTGATAGGGTGAAACTAGTGGCTTGATAATTACTTGCGGCAGTGCAAGCAAAAAAAATGCTGCTTACACTCTTGAAATGATTGATAATCAATGGAGTGCAAGCAGTTAGTGCAAGTAACAGCAATATGCTTTGTTAACTTGTTAGTGGGGAAAATTTAGCTCTGGCGCAAGCTCTTGGGGGGCGACGCGTCTCGCGTCGGGGCAAGTGGCGGCGCTATTGGCAACATTAATAAGAGAGTGGCATTTGTGCTTGCCCCGACGCGGGACGCGTCGCCCCCCAAGAGCTTGCGGCAGTGCAAGCAAAAAGAATGCTGCTTACACTCTTGAAATGATTGATAATCAATGGAGTGCAAGCAGTTAGTGCAAGTAACAGCAATATGCTTTGTTAACTTGTTAGTGGGGAAAATTTAGCTCTGGCGCAAGCTCTTGGGGGGCGACGCGTCTCGCGTCGGGGCAAGTGGCGGCGCTATTGGCAACATTAATAAGAGAGTGGCATTTGTGCTTGCCCCGACGCGGGACGCGTCGCCCCCCAAGTGCTAGCGCCAGAGCTGATTCTCTTTATTGCGGCCTCTGAGGAATAGAGAAATCTTCGGGCTCGAATTGAAAGCCGTTTTGGCTGGCTTGCTTGGGTGTCCAGGTGCGCACATAGATTTGGGGTTTCTCTTCGTTGCTGAAGTCCCAAAGCAGGAAAACGTAGCCGTCGTCGGAGTACGTGTTTCGGCTGTTGTAGCGCTGGCTCGCCCACTTTTGGCGCAAGCGCACACCATAGTAGTTGGGGTTGGCTCCGTGACGTATGATTTCAATATCAGAGAAATCAACGTTGATATACTCGGTGCTCTTAAATAAGGCCCGCAAGTTGCTGATGTATTGCGCCTTGCTTTGTTTGCTATATTTCACCTGCTCTCTCACTTGCATCGTTACGCCATCGGTTTGCTTGTAGCCGGTGGGCTTGATGACACGGCCTGTGATGATGAGCGCATCGTCGCTAAAGATTTGCTCGAGTGCGGTGGCGTTTTTCTCCACATAATAACTGCGAAAGTCCTCCACAAACTTGAGAATTTCCCGACGCATGCGTTGGTCTACGTTGGTGGTGCCGCTATTGACCAGCGCGTTGTAGGAAACGTGGTCGATGGCGTCGTGGCGCACACCGGTGATGATGCCATTTTTGTCGAAGCTGATGGAGAGCTCCTTTTGCAATTCGCCCCGATAGGTGTTGTCGAGAGGCTTTATCTCTACAGGCAGTTCACGAATTTCGTAGCTGGTGGAGGCCTCCACACACGACTTCACGTTGTTGCTATACACGCAGCGAAAGCGGATGTTCTTCCAAAGGTTGCGCAAGCCGCTAGCCGCAAAATTATTGATGCTCACGTTGCTGAGGTCGAGCGTTTCGCTATGGTTTTGCTCGGCTCGGTTAATCTCGCTGAGTAGGGCCGACACGTTGCGCTCCACTTTCTGCTTCAGCGATTCGTTGTAGAGGCCGTCGCGAAAGTGAAAGCTGACTTGCGAAAATGCGCATTGAGAGGTGAAGAGCAAAAGGCAGAGGGCGAGCAGATGTTTCATTCTTAGGTTATGATGAGGCTTTGGGGTGTTCATTTCTTCAGTTTTAAGTCCTTATAAAGATCTTTCACATTGATGGTGGGGGTGTAGAGATAGGCGCACGAGGTGAAGGTGGGCTGAGCCGAGGCCACTTCGCTTACGGGGCACGTGAGGCTAAGCACGTGGTCGTAGCCCAGTTCGCGGTTGTAGAGAAAGAGGCCGCCGTGAAGCGTGCCCTCTTTCGTTCCCTCATAACCAAAGTAGGGCTCACACCCCATGCTGCGGGCAAAAGCCATGAGTTGGCGTAGGGGCAGGGTGAGCGTGGGGTTTTGCTTGTCGCTGGTGATGAGGGTGAGGCGCACTTGGGCGTTGGGCAGTTGCTTGCTATCGAGCAGCAAGGTGTTGGCCACGGTTTGCATGGGGAAGCGAGCGTCGACCACGGGCACGTAGTGGGCGCTGTCGGCTAGGTGAAAATAGGTGGTGTTGGTCACCGTTTCGAGGTTGTAGTGTTTGTCTGCTAGCATGTAGAGCGTGTCGGCGCCGTCTTTCACCGCTGTGAGTCGTGAGGTGTCGACGAGGCATTCGTTGGGCTGGGCCGAGAGCACGAAGGCTTGAAGGTCGCGGGCAAAGTTGCTTTCAAGTTCCTTGCGCGGCGCATTCATCAAAAAGTCGTATTTAATGGGCAAAATGAGGTTCACCTTCTCGGCATTGCCCTCGCGCCACACCACTTGATAGGCTTTGCTGTCGACCATGGTGAGCGAGAATGCGGCCGAGGGCGAGAGCTTAAGCATTTGCTGCCAACTGCCTTTAATGAATTTGGCGTCGAGGTATTTTAGCTGATTGCGCGTGAGCTGAAAAGCGTTGCAAAGAAGTCCGCTCTCAAGAAAATCGAGCACGGCCACGTTCATCGCCTCTCGGTAGACTTCGGGAAAAAGGCGAAGGCCAATGTGCGCCACTTGGCCGTTGGCGTTTCGGCGCACCACTAGGGTGTGGCCCGACTTCTGCAGCAAGGTGGTGCCGGCTTGCAAGGTGTCGAGCTGCGTGAGGCCAAGATTGTTGGCCACCCTTTTCAGTTCTTCGGTTTGGAAGGTGAGTGGCAAGGGGCTCGTGGCCTTAGAGGCTGCTGTTGCGATGGCGGCCGGGTCGGGGAGCGCTTGTTTCAGGGTGGTGTCAGTTGCAGAAGGGCTTAGCGCCTTAGGCTCAATGGGCGGCACTTGCTGCTGCAAGGTAGAGTCGGTTTGCGCCAAGGCCACATGGGCAAAGAGCCATAGCGCGGTGGCGGTGGTTAGAATGCGTAGTGTCATGTCATTCTTTTTAGCTAGTGAAATGCCTAGTGCGCTTTGTGGGTGTGCGCACTAGACAAAATTCTGTGTTGTATGGGGAAGTGTTTATTAATCAAAACTAATGCTTTGCAACAGAGCCGTCCAAGGGGCGTCTTTTTGCGCATGCTTTAGAATTTCTTTGGCCACGGCCTCGTTTTTCGTCACGCCGCCTAGGCCCTGTTGATAGCATTGGGCTAGGTTGGTGGCGGCGGTGGGGGTGAGGTGGCCGTTGAGCAAGGCTTGGTTGTAGTAGCTGATGGCTTGTGTGATGTTTTTATTCACAATTTTGCCCGTGAAGTAGAGGTCGCCCAGTTGACAAAGAGCGGGAGCGTAGTCGCCATTGGCCGCCTTTTCGAGCAGAGGTACAACTTGAGCTTTGTCGGTTTTAACGGCAGAGTGTCCGGTTAGGTGAAGCTGCGCTAAGAGGTAGCAAGCGTAAGGCTCATCGTGAGTGGCGGCCTTTTCATAGTAGGCAAGCATTTTCTTGGCGTTCGCCTTCTTCCAAGTGGAGTCGGCATAGCATTGGCCTAGCAGGGTGGAGGCGAGGGGCAGATTTTTCTTCTCGAGCGCGGTGAGCAGTTTCACAGCCGAGGCGCAGTTGGTGGGAGCGGCCTCCATTTGAGCGATGGCCTGAAGAAACTGGTAGAAGTCGGTGCCGTGCCAACCATTGTTAATCTCCACATTGTTGTCGGCCACTTGCTTGGTGAAATTCTTCTTCATGCCATTGTTGGCGGCCATCGAGAGCCATTGCAGAGCAATGAGATAGTTGGGCTTCACGCCTTGCCCTTTTTTATACATAATGCCCAGGTTCCATTGAGCAATGGGGTTGTTTTTAACCGCCGCTTGCTTGTAGAGGGTGAGGGCCTTGGTGTAGTCTTGCGACACACCGTCGCCCTTGTAGAGCAGATTGCCCAACAACATCATGGCTTGGGGCAGCTGCTGCTTCACCGCTTGGTTGAGATATTGCGCAGCGGTGGCTTTGTCAACCTGTGTGCCTTTGCCGTTGCAAAGATAGTCGCCCAGTTTGTAGGCCGCTACGCCATCGCCCAGTTTGGCGGCTTTTTTGAAGTAGGGCAGCGCTTCGGCATATTTTTGCGCTTGGTCGTAGAGGTGAGCCACCTTGCTTGCGGCGGGGAGCGACTGATAGCGGTCGGCCGCTAGCTTATAGTATTTCAGTGCCGTGTCGGCATTCTTTTTCACGGTGCTGCCGCAGCCGTTATTGTAGAGGTCGGCCAAAAGGAGAAGGTCGAAGAGTGAGCCCGAGGGGGTGTCGATGCTCTGCTCGCGGGTTTTCACCCAGTCGGCATTGCCCGCTTTCACCGATTCTTTATAGAGCTTAACGGCTGTGAGAGAGTCAGCCTTCGTGCCTCGGCCCAACTGATAGCAAAGTCCCATGTTGGCAATGGCCTGCACGTGTTTTTGTTGGGCGGCAAGGCTGAACCATTTTAGCGCCACTTCATAGTTTTGCTTCACTTTTTTGCCCGTGTAGTAGTAGCTGCCTAGCGTGTTTTGTGCGTCGGCATCACCTTTTTTGGCCGCGTCAATGAGTTTGCGCACTTCGAGCGAGTCGGCATTTACTTTGCTCGGTTGGGCGGTGGTGGCAGTGGCGGTGGGTTTCTTTTTAGGTGTGGCCTTCTTTTGTGCCGCAAGGGGTGTGGCCATGCCAAAGCCTAAAAGCAGGGCTAGCAGTAGGTGTTTATGTTGCATAATGTGTGTGAACGGAGGTTATGAAATAGGGGAAATGCTTTAGGGGAAAAGCCTTAGTGAGGGATGCTTTAGGGGGGAGTGAACGAGCGAGGGGGGATTATCCCAGAGTCACTATATCGTCTAAGGCGTTGTCGGTGTCGAGCTCGTTATTGTCGTGTTCATTCTGTGCCAAATAGCCCGTTTCGCCTTGGTTGACGCTGAGAATTTGCTCGGTGTCGCTCACCGTGAGGGTGGTGGGCACGTCGGCTAAAACGTTTCCGGTTTCATCTGTCACGTGTTCGTAAATGCCATCGTCGTCCACGTCTACCATGTAGAGCGTTTCGCCTTGAGCATCAGTGAATTGCGCAGCCGAAAGCACTTGTCCGTCCACGGTTTCCACCTTGCCCACAGCGGCAATGTCGAGGTTGGCGTAGTCGTTGTCGGTGGGGTCAACCATCACCACATTCTCGGTGAGATTGTTTGCCACGAGGTCGGGGTCAACGTTGGGAAGGTCGTTGATGTCGATGCTGGCGGTGTGGTCTGTAGCATCGGGCTCGGGGACGGTGTTGTTCTCCGTGTCGCCTTGCGGTTGGGGCTCGGGAGTGGGGTGTGAGGTTTGAGGCTGTGGCTCGGTGTGTTGAGCGGGGGCTGCGGTGTGTGTGGGGTGTTCGGCAGCGGGCTCAGCGGCAGTCTGAGCAGCGGTGGCGGCTTCAGTGGTCTGCGTTTCTTGCTCGTCGGTGGGCTGTGTGGCGGGGTCGTTGGGAGTGGGCTCGATGGGAGTGACCACGGTAAGGTCTTCCTCGCTCATATTGTTTAAGGCCTCGGCCGAAACCACTACGCCAGCGCCGATGGCGGCTGCACCGGCTAGTGTGGCGCCTTTTTTGAGATTTTCTTTAGCCTTTGCGTTCTTTGCATTCTTACCGTTGGAGTTGATAGCTTGTGTGTGCATTTGTGTCTCGTTTTAAGGGTTTGTAGCTTTGTTTTGTTAATTTCTGATGCAAAGTTAAGGCTTGTGGCCAGCGAATTCAAGTAATTTTATCTTCGTTATTTTAACCTCTGCGTTTGATTGACGAACTGAGGGGTTTGGCTGACGAAATGCAAGGCGGTGGTTTTGCCCGTTTTTGTTGCAATCTTTGCTAAGGGGCTTTGGTGCGCACATAAGAAAGGCCGGTGTAATGCGCTTACACCGGCCTGTGAAAAAGTGGGGGATGCTATTTATAATATTGAAGACACTCGTTGTAATCAAGAGGAATGAGAGAATAGTCGGCTAAACCACGACTTTTTGTGGGTGGTGGGGGTGAACATCACGTTGTCTTCGCCCTCGACGCTTCCCTCCACTTGAGCCACTTCGAGCAAAAAGGCCGTGCTGTTGTCGCTGCTGGTTTGGCAGAGTCTAGCTAGCTCTTGGGCTTTTTCTGCAAGAGTTAATTGGGGCGAGGTGATGATTTCAGAAAGGGTGTTGTTGCCTAGGTGACCATAGACACCGTCAGTGCAGAGCAAGAAGAGGTCGCCGGCGCGAACGTTGCGGATGAGGGTGAGGGTGGGTTGCTTGCGCTCGGAGTGTTTGCCCGTGACAAACAGGCATTTCGTGATGACGTGCTTCTTGGGGTGGCTTTCGGCCTCGGTGGGGGTGATGAGTTGCTTGTTGAGCAAGTCTTGCACGAGGGAGTGGTCGCTGGTTTGGAAGATGATGCCCTCGTCCGGGCGAAATTGATAGATGCGGCTATCGCCCAAATGGGCCGTGAGCATACCCTCGGTGGTGTTGGCTAAAAAGGCGAGGGTGGTGGCCATTTCGGGGCTAACGGCTCGGTGGTTGTAGAGGGCGGTGTAGGCGTGGTCGATGAGGGGCATGACGCCGTCGGCCCTCAACTGGGCGCATGCTTCGTTGGTTAAGTTCTGCTCTATAGCGTCGCACACTAATTGGCTTGCCACCTCGCCACAAGCTCGGCCACCCACGCCATCGCACACGGCGAAATAGGCCGACTGCGGTGTGGGCTGCTTGGGGCATAGGCAATCTTCTTGGTGTTGACGTGTGCCCTGTAGGGAAAAGTTCTGCGGTGTGAGCAATTTAATGTTCATTGGGGCATCCTATTAGTTATTTCGGGCGCTAAGTTACGACTTTTCCTTGATTTCTGCAAAAGGCTCGCTTTCTTCGTAGATGATGCTTATTGTTTTGGGTAATAATGGATAGGTGAGCGTAAAACAACAACCACGGGTAATTGGCCTTAGCGAAAAGCGTTTCTTCTATCACTCTTTAAATGAAAAGGAGTGGGGAAGAAGGGCTTTGCTAAATTCGAATTACCCGTGGTGAAATATTTATGGATAAGAGAGGGGGCGCGTTTCGCCTTCCGTTTTTTGTGTGAAAGGGGGATGCGCTTGGCCTTCTAACTACTGCATGCTACCGCCCGCAATGTCGAGCAGTTCGTTGGTGATGGCTTGCTGACGCGTTTTGTTGTAGGTGAGCGTAAGTTCACGAAGCAAGTCGTCGGCGTTGTCGGTGGCCACTTGCATGGCCATTACGCGGGCGGCGTGCTCACTGGCAAGACTGTCGAGCAAGGCGGTGAAGAGTTTGAGATGGAGCGACTTGGGCACCAATTCGCTCACCACTTGCTCAATGCTAGGCTCTACGATGAAATCGAGTTGCTCGCCACTTTTCGCCGTGTTGGCGGTTGAGGAACTGTCGTTCGTAGCCTGCAACTTGATGGGGAGAAACTCCTCGTCGGTGAGAATTTGCGTACCAGCACTTTTGAAGTGGTGGTAAATCAAGTCGGCACGGTCTATTTGGGCCGTGGCATAGAGCTGCATGATTTCGCTAGCCACTTTGGCCGCTTTTTCGTAAGAGGGGTGGTCGAGCAAGGGGCTATAGTCCTCGCCCACGGGGAAGCCTGCTTTTGCTGTAGCATCGGCGGCCTTCTTGCCCATGGGGTAAACTTTCACCACTTCAATGCCGGCTTGACGATAAGCCTCCACTTTGTGATTGAAAGCCTTCACAACGTTGGCGTTGAAACCGCCGCAGAGCGATGAGTTGGAGGTATAAAGAACAATGGCCACACGCTTCACTTCACGCTCGCTGGCATAAGGGGTGTCGATGTCGCCCTCCATGCTGCCCACAAAGGTGGACATGATGTGGCTGAGCTGACGCTCGTAGGGGCGCATGCTCTCAATTGCCTGCTGTGCATGGTGAAGTTTTGAAGATGCCACCATCTTCATGGCGCTCGTGATTTTACGAGTGCTGTTCACCGACGCAATTCGCGTTTTTACTTCTTTCAGTGAGGCCATAAGGGTTATGCTTTATATTGTCCGGCTACATCGGCAGCCACTTTCTCAATGTTTTTGCACACTTCGTCGGTGAGGCGGCCTGCGGCTAGTTCGCCTAACACGCTGTCGGCATATTGGGCGCGAATCACTTGCAAGAAGGTGTCTTGAAAACTGCGCACCTTGTCGAGGGCTACGTCTTTGAGCAAACCGTGGGTGCCGCAGTAGAGAATGGCTACTTGCTCGGCCACGGGCATGGGGCTGTATTGGGCCTGAATGAGCAGCTGATTGTTTTTGCGGCCGCGGTCGATGGTCATGGCCGTCACGGGGTCCATGTCTGACGAGAATTTGGCAAAGGCTTCGAGTTCGCGATATTGAGCTTGGTCAATTTTTAGCGTACCTGCCACCTTCTTCATACTCTTGATTTGTGCCGAACCACCCACACGGCTCACGGAGATACCTACGTCGATGGCGGGGCGGAAGCCTTGGTTGAAGAGATTGGTGTCTAGATAAATCTGACCGTCGGTGATGGAGATGACGTTGGTGGGGATGTAAGCAGAAACGTCGCCGGCTTGCGTCTCGATGATGGGCAATGCGGTGAGCGAACCGCCACCTTTCACCTCGCCCTTTAAACTTTCGGGCAAGTCGTTCATCTTTTCAGCCACTTCTTGCTGATTGTTAATCTTGGCGGCACGCTCCAACAAACGAGAGTGGAGGTAGAACACATCGCCAGGGTAGGCTTCACGACCTGAGGGACGGCGCAAAATCAAGGAGATTTCACGATATGCCACAGCTTGCTTTGAGAGGTCGTCGTAGACTACGAGGGCGTGCATGCCACGGTCGCGGAAGTACTCGCCAATGGCGGCACCGGCAAAGGGTGCGTAGTATTGCATAGCGGCAGGGTCGCCCGCAGTGGCGCTCACAATGATGGTGTAGTCCATAGCGCCGGCTTGCTTGAGCGTGTTGACAATGTTGGCCACCGTAGATGCTTTCTGACCAATGGCCACGTAAATGCAATAAACGGGGTCGCCAGCGGCAAAGTTATCTTTTTGATTGATGATGGTGTCGATGGCAATGGCCGTCTTACCCGTTTGGCGGTCGCCAATGATGAGCTCGCGTTGGCCGCGGCCAATGGGAATCATGGAGTCGACGCTCTTTAAGCCTGTTTGCAAGGCTTGCGTCACGGGTTGGCGATAGATAACGCCCGGTGCTTTGCGGTCGAGCGGCATGAGGTATTTCTTTCCCTCAATAGCTTGTCCACCGTCGATGGGGTTGCCTAGAGGGTCGATGACGCGGCCAAGCATGTTGTCGTTCACTTCAATAGAGGCTACTTTGCCTGTGCGCTTCACGCTTTGGCCTTCTTTAATGCCTTCTGACGAACCGAGCAACACGGCACCCACGTTGTCCTCTTCAAGGTTCATGGCCACACCCATCACACCGTTCTCAAACTCAATGAGCTCGTTCTCGGTTACGTTGGTCAGGCCGTAGATGTGGGCCACACCATCGCCAATGGAGAGCACCACGCCTACTTCTTCGAACTTCACATCGGTGTTGATGTCGTTCAGCTCGCGCAAGAGCACTTCGCTAACTTCGCTGGGTTTTATGTTGTTGGACATTTAATTTGTTTTTGTTTTGGGGTTCAGACCACGTCGCCTTCTTTTTTCTTGGTGTGTGTGCCTCACTTTCATCTTTCTCTTTGCCTTTGGGTTTAACCTTTGACAATTTGCCTCTAGGCTTGTTGCCTCTAGGCTTGTTTCCTTTGGACTTGTTGTCTCTAGGTTCGTGTTGTCTTGGGCTGTGTGCTTTCTATATATTATATTATAATAGGTGCACTGTGGCGCGAAGATAGGATGGAGGTGTGCGCACTTCTCTGTGTGGGGTGGCGTAAAGTCCTAAATTAGTTCACGTTTAAGTTTCGCAAGTTGTGTGCGCACGCTTGCGTCTAGGCGGTAAGTGTCGTATTCAAGGATGAAGCCTCCGCCAATGGCGGCATCTTCTTTCACCTCAAAATCGACTTTGCATTTCGATTTGGCTTCGACCATCTGCTGTAGCTTTTCAATGAGCGGGGCAGGGAGGGGCGTAGGCACCACGAGCTTTCCCCTGATGATGTGCTTCTTTTGGCGGTAGAGCGTGCCGTAGGTGTGTGCCACAAGGGGCATGATGTCGGTACGCATCTTCTTCGTAACCAATGTTACAAAGCGCTTGAGTGAAGCAGAGGGGGCATTCTTACCGCAGGCAGCGGTGAGCAAAAGTTGCTCCTTTTGAGAGTTGCTCAACACGGGGTTGAGCAAGGCCTGCTCGAGGGCGGGCACGTTGAGAAACGACTGGGCTAGAGCGGACGTCTCGCCATAGACTTGTTCCTCTTCCTGTTGCTGCTCGGCAAAGAGAAGCAGGGCTTTTGCGTAGCGCATGGATATGATGCCTAAATCCATATTCGTTGTTTATGAGAAATCTCGTTAATTGACTTTTATCAGGCTTTGCAAACCTCATCGAGCATGTTTTCGATGAGCTTTTGCTGTTCGGCATTGTCGGCAAGCTTTTGACGCACCACTTTCTCGGCAATCACGATGGATAGGTCGGCCACGGTTTGACGAATGTCGCGCAGGGCGTTTTCTTTTTCCACTGCAATTTGCGCTTTGGCCTCTTGCAGCAGTTTGGCTCCTTCGTTTTGTGCTTTTTCGCGGGCTTCGTGCACAATGCTGTCGCCTGTGGCTTTGGCTTGGCTCAGTATTTCTGCTTGGCGCATGCGAGCCTCGTTGAGCAGGCGTTCGCTTTCTTGCTCAATGCTTGCTAGGCGCTCGTTGGCCTCGTGTGCTTTTTGCAGCGACTGGTCAATGTAGTTCTTACGGTCTTCCACCATTTTCGTGATGACGGGAAATCCGTATTTCGCCATCAAGAAAAACACAATGAGGAAGGCTAAGAGCATCCAAAACAACAATCCGAAATCGGGGGTTAATATGGATGGCAGATTGATTGACTGCATAAGTTTCTTGTTAGAGAGTTCGTTAATGGTTGCTTTTTATGAGAGGTGAGTGGCTTTGTTTTTTTGTAATGAAACCAACCGTTTGGCTCTCATTGCATTGCAATCATTAAGTTGTTGGGAGAGTAGCTTTCTTGAAGCATCGGGGGGGGAGAATTTCGGCATAATTAGAGGTGTAGCCGTTGGCTTGTTTGTGATGTGTGGGGCGTGCAGTGTGCACAGTGTTTTGTTCGCAATGTTCAGCACAATGTTGCGTGTTGTGCAGTGTTGTGTTGGTGCACACCTTGTTGAGAGTTGTCACGCACATCTCATCTTTTATTAAGCAGAAAACTTTAAGCCTCCGGTTGCTTCAAGAAAGTGCTTGTTATTAGAGGAAGAGGCAGAGCAAGCAGACGATAACGGCGAACAAGGCCACACCTTCTACAAGGGCTGCGATGATGATCATGTTGGTACGGATGTCGCTTGTAGCCTCGGGTTGGCGTGCAATGGCTTCCATAGCCGAGCTACCAATGCGACCAATGCCCAAACCGGCACCAATTGCGGCAATACCTGCGCCGATTCCGGCACCTAACTTTGCAAGACCTGCAGCTTCTAACAATACTAGTAAAAGAGACATAATTTTTAATTTTATTGGGTTATTATTTTTGTTTGCAGTTTAGGGCAGAGATAAAGGGAAAAATTGTTTTCTCGTTAAGCAGATGCCGTGAGGCTCTTCTTCACCTTTCTGCACTATTCTTTTTGTATGCTTTATTTGCTATTTTCTTTGTGTATCAATGCCCTTCGTGCTCAGGGTGAGCTAGTCCGATAAATACGGCGCTAAGCATGGTGAACACATAGGCTTGGATGAAGGCCACCAACAATTCCAAACAGTTCATGAAAATCATCATGATGAAACTGACAATGGTGAGTGGCGTGCCAATCACAGCGCCTAGTTGGCAAGTGATGAAGATGACGCAAGTGAGCGAGAGGATAATGGCGTGTCCACCCATCATGTTGGCAAACAAACGCACCATCAGGGCGAAAGGCTTGGTGAAGATGCCAAACAGCTCAATCACGGGCATCATCGGAATGGGGCACTTGAGCCAAGTGGGCACGGGTGGCCAAAGAATTTCTTTCCAATACTCTTTATTGCCAAACAAGTTGACTAGCAACAAAATAAACATGGCCAAGATAAAGGTGACGTTGATGTTGCCTGTGATGTTGGCTCCACCAGGGAAGATGGGGAGCAACCCTAGCAAGTTGGTAATAAAGATGAAGAAGAAGGCGGTGAGCAAGAAGGGCGCATAACGACGATAATGCTTTTCGCCAACGGAGGGACGGATGAGGTCGTCGTTGATGGACATGACAAACATTTCCACAAGTCCAACGAAGCCGCCTGGAGCTTTGTCGCCTGGCTTACGGCCTTTATACCAACGGGCAGAACCGATGAAAATGAAAGCCATAACAATCACCACAATCCATATTTGCACCACATTTTTAGTGATGCTTAAATCGAAGGGACGCACGTCTTCACCATTAGCCACATGCTCGTAGATTTTGCCGTTTTGCTCCTCGTTAAGATAGAAGCCTTGGTAGGTGCCATCGGGGCTGTGGTGGAATTGGGCGGAGCTAAACACGTGCCATCCGCTCGTTTCGCTTTTCACAATAACGGGTAGGGGGATGGAGATGTGCTGACCGTTCCAAGTGGTGATGTGCCATTCGTAGGCGTCGCTCATGTGGCCCAACACAATTTCTTTAACGTCCACTTCAGCTTTCCCCTCGTCGGTTGCCGCTTGGGCGGTGATGGGGGCTAGGCTGAATGAGGCGATAAGTAATAGCGTTAAAGCCCATAAGTGTTTCATATTGAAGTGTTTCATTGCTTCTTTCTAATGTTTTGCTCCACTTTCACGTAGAAGGTGATGGATGCGATGGTGCAAGCTAGGTGGAGCGCTATGAGATTCATGGCAAAGGCCAATAGGTTGCGTGGTTCGTTGAGCGCGTAAACGAGCAATAAAATTGCCGTAAAAAGCAGCCTAACAAGTTTTTCGGCCATATAGAAGGCGATGGCTCGTTTACCGCCTTGCTTCATCACCCAGATAAACACGGCGTGGCAGCCGTAGCTGAGGGCGAAGTAGAGGGTGGCTGTTATCACAAGGTGGGGGGCTTGTTGCAAGGCCGCCTCCCGTCCCATTAGGGTGAGTTCGATGAAGAACATGGCTAGGCTGACCAAGCAGAGCGTAACGCCTTGTGTAAGGATAGACTGCGTTTGGCGCTTATGTAGGGTGTCCATAGCAAAGAGAAAGGTTCGTGTGTAGTAAAAGAGGTGAATTGTGTGTAAAGGTAAAGGTGCAGAGTGGGTTCAAAGAAGGGGGGCGGGAGTGATGCTGTGAGCATTTCTTACTGCGCTGATTGCTAACAACTTACATCTTGTTTTCGATGGGTGCAGTTGTTGCCTTCCTCAGTAAGCTATTTGCTCTTTGAAGAGGAGTGGGCAGTGCGAATGGTGCTCTCGGTTACATAGTCCTCAATTTCCTTGTTTGTTTTGAACTCTGCTGTTTACTTATTTACAACTTCACTCACGCTCAGTGACCTTTTCTCTGGGCTGTGGCTACATTTCCACGCAGATGGAAACGGCATTGTGTGCCACTTCCACGAATCCGCTATTCACGTTTACCTCGAAAGGCTCATTTCCCAAGCATTCCACTTTTCCGTTGGTGAGGGTGGAGATGAGTGGAGCGTGGCCTTGTAGCACTTCGAAAAGTCCTTGTGCTCCAGGCAGCTTCACTCCTTCAGCCTCGCCTTCGTAGAGTGTTTTTTCGGGAGAAACTATGGTTACTTTCATTGTGTGATTTTAGAAATCGGTGTGTGGGTTAGGCTTGTGCCATGAGTTTCTTACCCTTTTCGATGGCTTCGTCAATGGTTCCCACATTCAAGAAGGCTTGTTCGGGCAAATCGTCTACCTCGCCGTCAAGAATCATGTTGAAACCACGGATAACCTCTTCAATGGGCACCATTACACCTGGCACGCCAGTAAATTTCTCGGCCACGGTGAAGGGCTGACTCAAGAAGCGTTGCACGCGGCGTGCACGGTTCACGGTGAGGCGGTCTTCATCAGAAAGTTCGTCCATACCCAAAATGGCGATAATGTCTTGTAGCTCTTTGTATTTCTGCAAGATTTGTTTTACGCGTTGGGCGCAGTTGTAGTGGGCCTCACCAATCACTTTGGGGTCGAGAATGCGCGAGGTGGAATCTAGAGGGTCCACTGCGGGATAAATACCCAATTCGGTGATTTTACGGCTCAACACGGTGGTTGCGTCCAAGTGGGTGAAGGTGGTGGCAGGAGCGGGGTCGGTTAAGTCATCGGCCGGCACATAGACTGCCTGAATGGAGGTGATGGAGCCGTTTTTGGTGGAGGTGATGCGCTCTTGCATCGCACCCATTTCGCTAGCCAAGGTGGGTTGGTAACCTACGGCCGAAGGCATACGGCCCAACAGGGCGGACACTTCAGAACCGGCTTGCGTGAAACGGAAAATGTTGTCGATGAAGAAGAGAATGTCGCTTGTCTTGCCGTCTTTTGCTCCAGCATCGCGAAAACTTTCAGCGATAGAAAGACCTGACAGAGCCACTGAAGAACGTGCGCCTGGAGGCTCGTTCATTTGTCCGTAAACCAGTGTGGCTTGGCTTTTTTCCACTTCGTTGTAGTCCACTTTGCTCAAGTCCCACTCGCCACGTTCCATGGCTTCGGTAAATTCTTTTCCGTAGCGCACTACACCGCTTTCAATCATTTCGCGTAGCAGGTCGTTACCCTCGCGGGTACGTTCGCCCACACCGGCAAAAACAGAGAAGCCGTCGTGACCTTTGGCAATGTTGTTGATGAGCTCCATAATGAGCACGGTTTTGCCCACACCCGCACCGCCAAACAAACCAATCTTACCGCCTTTGGCGTAGGGTTCAAGAAGGTCGATCACCTTGATGCCCGTGTAGAGCACTTCGGTGCTGGTTTTCAAATCTTCAAACTTGGGAGGCTCGCGGTGGATGGGATAGGTGCCTGTAGAGCGGTCAAGGGTTTTAAGACCATCGATAGAGTCGCCAGTTACGTTCATCATTCGGCCCTTAATTTGTTCACCGGTAGGCATAGAAATGGGGGCTCCTGTGCGTTTAACCTCAAGCCCACGGCTCAAACCGTCGGTGTTGTCCATGGCCACGGTGCGCACGGTGTCCTCGCCAATGTGTTGTTGCACTTCAATCACAATTTTTCGTCCGTCGGGGTGAATCACCTCGAGGGCTTCGTGAATGCGCGGCAACACTTGCTCGGCGGTTTGGCCTTCGGTGTCGAACTTTACGTCGACCACCGCACCAATAATTTGTGAGATGTGTCCTGCTTTTACGCTATTTTCACTCATGATATTTATTTATATAATAGCTCTAAATTATTTGCCTCAATGGGTTGTGTGTTTGCCTGTTGTCTCGTCTTGGCAAGTAGCTAGTTTCTTCGATAGGTTAGCTTGCTAGGGGGCGTTGGTGAAACGCACAAATCATATTTTCGATGGCAAAATTAGCATTTCTAGTTTAATAGGCCATCTTTTTCTGTGCTTAATTTTCGTGAAGTTTCTTTTTGAAGTTTGAATAAGTGGCGTTTTAGAACAATAATCAGCCGTTTCTGGTGGGGTTTGAAAACTTAAATTTTGAGCGATATTTGTAAAATGGAAACAATTAGCAAGAGGAAACTTAAAAAACGCCTTCTTTGTCAATAATCATTCAGAAAATCGTTGTAACTTTATCCCCAAAAATTGAACCTTCTCTTAATTATGGCATTGAAACTTTATCCGATAGGAATGCAGACTTTCGAGCGAATTCGTGAGGAAGATAAACTCTACATTGATAAGACGGAATATGTCTATCACATGTCGCACACCAATGGCAAGTATTTTTTTCTTAGCCGTCCGCGACGTTTCGGCAAGTCGCTCCTTGTCACAACGCTGCAAAGTTACTTTGAAGGGAAAAAAGAACTTTTCAAGGGGCTTGCTATTGAACAGTTGGAGAAGGATTGGACGGCATATCCCGTGTTGCATTTCGACATGAGTGGAGGCAAACACATGGAGAAAGAGCAACTTGAAGAGTATTTGGGTTATCGTTTGCAGGAAGAAGAAAAGAAATGGGGCATCACTACGCCTAGTAAAGGTGCAAACAATCGCCTCATTGATCTTATAAACACTGCTTATGAGAAGTCTGGCAAACAAGTGGTGGTGCTTATCGACGAATATGATGCCCCCATGCTCGATGTGGCTCACGAGGCAGAGCAACTCGATGTGCTTCGCAACATTATGCGCAATTTCTATAGCCCTTTAAAAGCATGCGAGGGGAAACTCCGCTTTGTGTTCTTAACGGGCATTACCAAATTCTCGCAAGTGAGCATCTTCAGTGAACTGAATAACATCACAAACCTATCGATGAACGATGAGTACGCAGGCATTTGCGGTATTACCAAAGACGAGTTGTTGGAGGTTATGACGGAAGACGTGGATTGCTTAGCAAAGTCGTTAGGCTTTTCACGTGAAGAAACCATCGCCAAACTTACCGAGCATTATGATGGTTACCATTTCTCAGAACATTCGCCCGATGTGTTCAATCCGTATAGTCTGCTCAATTGCTTCTCAGAGCGAAAATTCGGTGCATATTGGTTCGGTTCGGGCACACCCACTTACCTTATAAATATGATGCGTAAGTTCGATGTGTTGCCCACCAACATTGCTCCCATAGAGGCATTAGCTTCAGCCTTCGATGCCCCAACGGAGAAGATGAAAACAATTATTCCGTTGTTATATCAAAGTGGTTATGTCACGATAAAAGACTACGACTCCGACACCACACTCTTCACCCTTGACATTCCTAACAAAGAAATTCGGGTGGGACTGTACGACACTCTCTTGCCCAACTACCTAGATGGGCCGCAAGCTCAACAGGGCGATGTTGCCATCGCTCGCATGTCGTCGCTCATTCGCAAGAACAACATGGACGGAGCGTTGCAACTGCTGCAAGATTTTTTGGGCAGTGTGCCCTATTGCAACGTAACGAATCACGAGGGGCATTATCAGCAGATGCTCTTTATTATCTTCTCGCTCCTAACAAATTTCTTGGTAGATGTGGAGGTGCACACCTCTAAAGGACGGATTGATATCGTGATGCTCACTCGAACCGATCTCTATATCATTGAGTTAAAACTCAACAAGAGCGCGCAAGCGGCCATGCATCAAATCGACTTGAAAAACTATCGCCAACGTTTTGCCCTCAGTGACAAACCAATCACGAAAGTAGGCATTAATTTCAATTCCGTTCAAGGCAATATTGAGGATTGGGTGATAGAGGCATAAATAATGAATAAATAGAAAACACGGAAAAACGAGCACACATTATGGCACTGAAATTATATCCGATAGGAATGCAGACTTTTGAGCTAATTCGTAAAGAAGATAAACTCTATATCGACAAAACGGAATACATCTACCGCATGTCGCACACCAATGGCAAGTATTTTTTTCTTAGCCGTCCGCGACGTTTCGGCAAGTCGCTCCTTGTCACAACGCTGCAAAGTTACTTTGAAGGGAAAAAAGAACTTTTCAAGGGGCTTGCTATTGAACAGTTGGAGAAGGATTGGACGGCATATCCCGTGTTGCATTTCGACATGAGTGGAGGCAAACACATGGAGAAAGAGCAACTTGAAGAGTATTTGG
>CAVKKI010000017.1:0-19966 GCA_963656725.1 Oribacterium sp.
ACACTAAAATTATTGCCAGAGGCTACTTGTTGAATTTGTGCTTGGGCGGAGGTTAAGGATGCGAAGGCCGAAGCAAAGAGAAAAAGTTTTTTCATTTTCATAATCGTTGTTTTTTAAATATTAAAGTAATCTAAACTGTATACAATGCTTGGGTAGTATAAGGCTGAGTGATGCTGCAAAATTAATAAATATTTAAAATAACGAGAAATCTTATCTGTAAAAAAATAATGGTACGTCAAAATACGACATTAATAAGAGCGCTAAAAGTAAAAATAAATATTACAGACTAAGATGGCGTAGACAGAAATTTACCACTAAAAGGGGCGATGCGTCCCGCAGCTGTATGGAGGAAACGCAAGAAGCAATCTTTATTATAAGTATATTTTGAACATCTACTTACAACTAAAAATAACTTAGCTGATTGGCTTGTTTTTAATTACGCTATTCTGCGCCAAGTGTATAAAAAATAGCATTTCGCGCAGAATAACGAATTACTATTTTGCGCGAAATGAAGTTTTTAGTAGCTTTGCAGCAGAATAACGAATAAGCTTATGGCACAAAAAATCATTGGAAGGGAACGGGAAATTAAGGAAATTGAGGCTCTGTTTCAATCGAATAAGCCAGTTTTTGCAGTGGTTTATGGCAGAAGGCGAGTGGGGAAGACCTTCCTCGTAAGGGAATTGTTGGATAAAAAACTTACTTTTTATCACACAGGATTGTCGCCCTATGAGTTGAAAGGTAAGAAGTTAAAAGAATATCAACTTCGTAATTTCTATTCTTCACTCGTAAAATATGGTAGTGACATCAAAACAATCCCTTCCGACTGGCTGGAAGCATTTGATGCGCTTGTTAAACTTTTGGAAGGGCAGGGTAAAAACAAGCGACAAGTAGTTTTTATCGATGAACTGCCTTGGATGGATACCCCACGTTCTGGTTTTGTAACGGCCTTAGAAAATTTTTGGAATGGATGGGGGGCAGGAAGAGAAAACTTGATGTTGATTGTATGCGGGTCGGCCACATCTTGGATATCAGATAAACTGCTCAATAACAAAGGAGGACTTTTTGACCGAACAACAGATGAAATAAAACTTCGCCCGTTCACGCTTGGAGAATGTGAGAGCTATTATCGGGAAAATAGCATCGTCATGTCTAAGTACGACCAAGTGCAATGCTACATGGCCACAGGCGGCATACCTTATTATCTCTCAATGCTACAAAAGGGGAAAAGTTTGGCACAGAATTTCGATCGTCTCTTCTTTGAATCTAATGCCAAACTCGCTTTGGAGTTCGACCGTCTTTATTCGTCGCTTTTCAACAATGCGGACGACTGTAAAAAGATTGTTCGACTTTTGGCTAAAAAGCAATCTGGTTTTACCCGAAAGGAGATTGTGGAGCAAACCAAATTGGCCGATGGCGGTGGACTGTCTGCAACGCTGAAGTCGTTGGAGGTAAGCGATTTCATTGCTTCTTATGTGAAGTATAGCTATCCAAAGCGAGAGATTTATTACCGGCTAACTGACTTTTTTAGCAAGTTCTATCTCTCTTTCATGGATGGCAAGAAAACTACGAATCCTCATTTTTGGCAAGATAATTTGCTTACTCCGGCTCTCATTGCATGGAGGGGGTTTACCTTTGAAACGCTTTGTTTCTACCATTTGCCGCAAATCAAGCAAGCCCTTGGAATTAGTGGGGTACAGACAGAGGCTAGTCCTTGGAAAAGCCGAAAAGAGAAAGACGGAGCGCAGATAGACTTGGTGATAGAGCGTGCCGATCACATCAACAATATTTGTGAAATGAAATTCTGTGAAGATGATTTCGTTATCAATGCTGCCTACGACAAGACCCTGCGCCATAAGCTCAGCACATTTGTGGATGAAACAAAATGTAAGAATGCTCTCCATCTAACTCTAGTCACAACCTATGGGTTGAAATTCAACGAGTATGCGGGGCGTGTGCAAAGTGTCATCACGATGGACGATTTGTTTAAAGGTGGTAATTCATAGAAGCACCTTTAAAATCATTTTGGGATAAAAAGCAAATAAGAAGCCTTAAATAGTTCAGAAAAACAGTTGCTTCTTGCTTATGAGCAATGAAGGAGGGGGAAAAATCCCCTTCCTATTATTGTTCCAATTGTAAAGAGTTGGTTTAGTCCAAATCTGTTATAACGGAGTTGTTTAAAACTTTACCTATCGGAACGCCGTTGATTTGCAGTTTGTCCCAAACCATCGTGGGGTCTTCAAAAGTTGGTAAGATTTCTCCTGCGGAACATGTGTTTACAATACCATCAGGGCTTGCTTTTTCCATTTCGCACTTACCATCCCAATTGGGATTAGGGTAGATTCGTCGAACTTCAATAGGGTCTTTTTCTGTTTCAATTGTATACCATTGGCGATCTTCCATCCAATAAAAGAGAATGTTCAGACCTACTATTTCCACAATATATCTGAATATCGTTTCTGGGTCATCAGACATCGCATCCTCCATAATCATTTTCCCCCAACCTAAATCGTCTTTTCTGATGCTTTTATCACCATTGCATCCTACTTTAAAAAAGTTCGGGATTAATATGTCATTATCCATGGTCGAATGTTTTTTATTAAATTCTAATGCTTAAGTAGGCCATTTGTTTTATTCTTGTATTAACTACAATAGAGACGACTCCATTCTTCTACGCTATAAATAACGTGGTAGAAAAGTTGTCTTTATTGTCTCTATTGTTGTGTTAAATATTAACTTATTGGGTTAAGCTCGCGAGGCTTGCGTTTCGTTTTCTCCCAGCATCAATTGCAGCACGGTGAGGGCGTTTTTCACGGTGGTCACGTCGTTGATAATCATGCGGCGGTGGCCGCGCACTTCATCGAGCTTGCAGCGTTGGTAAGAGTTGGTGGCGAAGGCAATGAGGCGGCCGAAGGTGTCGCTTTGATAGAAGGCACTTTCGGGGTTTTGCACGAAGTAGAGCGTCATGCGACGGCCCTTGAGCGTGAGGCGCTCGGCACCCAATTTGCGGCCGGCGGCGCGTAGGGGCACAATGCGCAGCAACTCTTCGCCCTCGGGGGGGAGCGGGCCGAAGCGGTCTTCCATGCGCTGGCGGAATTGAGCTATCTGCTCGTCGGTGTTGAGTGAGTCGAGTTCGCGATAAAGCATCATACGCTCGGTGGCGCCCGGCACGTAGGTCTCGGGGAAGTAGGCGTGGAGGTCGCACTCCACCGTGCAGTCGTCCACAAAAAATTCGCCGCTTAGGTGCCCCGTCTTTTTCAGTTCGTCGGCGTAGAGGTCGGCAAACTCATCGTTTTTCAACTCGGTCACGGCCTCGGCCAAAATTTTCTGATAGGTTTCATAGCCCAAGTCGGCAATGAAGCCACTCTGCTCTGAGCCTAGCAAGTTGCCGGCGCCGCGAATGTCGAGGTCTTGCATGGCAATGTGTATGCCCGACCCCAAGTCGGAGAAATTCTCGATGGCCTCCAAGCGTCGGCGCGACTCATCGGGTAGCAAGGCTAGGGGCGGGGCCATGAGGTAGCAGAAGGCTTTGCGCGAGCCACGTCCCACGCGACCGCGCATTTGGTGAAGGTCGGACAAGCCGAAGTGGTGAGCCGCGTCGATGAGAATGGTGTTGGCGTTGGGCACATCGATGCCGTTTTCCACGATGGTGGTGGAGATGAGCACGTCGTAGTCGTAGTTAACAAACCCCATCACCACCTTTTCCAGTTCCTCGGGCGGCATTTGGCCGTGGCCAATGGCAATGCGGGCGTCGGGCACGTACTTATGCACCATGTTGGCCAAGTTTTGCAAGGCAGCCACGCGGTTGGTCACGATGTAGACTTGCCCGTTGCGGCTCATTTCAAAGTTGACGGCCTCGGCCAGTAGTTCGTGGCTGAAGGTGTGAATTTCGGTTTGTATGGGACGGCGATTGGGTGGCGGCGTTTGAATTACACTAAAGTCGCGCGCGCCCATCAAAGAAAATTGCAAGGTGCGCGGAATGGGTGTGGCCGACATGGTGAGCGTGTCAACGTTCACCTTCAGCTGGCGCAACTTCTCTTTCACGGCCACGCCAAACTTCTGCTCCTCGTCGATGATGAGCAACCCTAGGTCGTGCCATTTCACGCTCTTGCCAATGAGTTTGTGCGTGCCTACAAGAATGTTGATTTCACCCTTGTTGAGGTCGGCAAGCAAGGCGCGAGTTTGCGCCGTGGTGCGGGCTCGGGTGAGGTAGTCCACCCGCACGGGAAAATCCTTCAGTCTTGAAGCAAACGTTTTGTAGTGTTGCAAGGCCAACACGGTGGTAGGCACCAACACGGCCACCTGTTTGTTGTCGGCACACGCCTTCATGGCGGCGCGCACGGCAATTTCCGTTTTGCCAAAGCCCACGTCGCCACACACTAGGCGGTCCATAGGCTTGGCGCTCTCCATGTCGCGTTTCACCTCTTGCGTCACGCGCAGTTGGTCGGGCGTGTCTTCATAGGCAAAGCCCGCCTCGAGTTCGTGTTGCATAAACGAGTCGGCGCTGAAGGCAAAGCCCTTCTCCTCCTTGCGCTGCGAGTAGAGGCGAATGAGGTCGCGGGCAATGTCTTTAATCTTCTTCTTTGTGCGCTCCTTGAGCTTGTCCCACGCCCCCGTGCCGAGATTGCTGATGCGTGGCGGCTCACCCTCTTTCCCCTTGTATTTCGACACTTTGTGAAGCGAGTGAATGCTCACATACACGGCATCGTCGTTTTTATAAGTGAGCTTAATCATTTCTTGCATCTCGCCATCGGCTCCGGGCATACGCACCAAGCCGGCAAAACGCCCCACACCGTGGTCAATGTGCACCACATAGTCGCCCGGTTCAAACTGCATCAGTTCTTTGAGCGACAGAGCCATTTTGGCATCGCGGGCGTGATCGCTTTTCAGGTTGTATTTATGGAAACGGTCAAAAATTTGGTGGTCGGTGAAGCAAGCCACTTGCAAATCATCGTCCACAAAGCCCGCGTGCAACGTTCGCTCCACAGGGGTGAATAGCTGCGTGGGGCAGTGCATTTCTTCGAAAATGTTTTGCAAGCGCTCGGTTTGCTTCACACTGTCGGCCAAAATGTAGGTGCTCACTCCGTCGGCACGGAATTGGCTGAGCTGTTGGCGCAGCAACTCGAAGTTTTTGTGATAGAGCGGCTGCGGTTTGGTGTGGAAGCAGAGCGTGGCTTCGACCTCGCCTGTGGGGTTGGTCCCGATGTGGATGCGTTGCAAGGGGAGCAAGCCGCGCAGCAACGTTTCGCCCGTAATGAGCAGCGATTCCTTCTTCAGTCGCTCCTGTTGCGCCGCCGCCTCCATCTCTGAGGTAGGCTCTTGTTCGAGTTCGGCCTGACGGGCAAAACCTTCTTCGTAGATGCGCTCCACGGCATCGTGAAGAAAAGCCAAATCTTTCACCACCAACACGGCCTCAGAGGGCAGATAGTCGGTGAAAGACACGAGCTGCGTATCGCCATTGCTAGCTTCGGTGTCGGGCACAATGCTCACGCTCGTTTTTTTGTCTTTCGACAACTGCGTCTGCACTTCAAAGGTGCGAATGCTGTCTACCTCATCGCCAAAAAAATCGATGCGGAAGGGAAACTCTGAGGCGTAGGAGAACACGTCGAGAATGGAGCCGCGCACGGCAAACTCGCCCGGTTCATACACATAGTCCTTGCGGCTGAAACCTAGTTCTAAGAGTCGATGCACCAGGGGCATGAGGTCGTAGCTAGCTCCCACTTCGAGCTGCAGCGTGCGCTCGGCCATGCTTTTCGGGGGCGACACACGCTCGGCCAAGGCAGTGGGGAAAGTCACGATGAAGAGTTCCTGCTTGCCGCTTGCTTGCGCCGTGAGCCGGTTGAGCACCTCGGTACGCAAAATTTCGTTGGCGGCATCGCGCTGTGCATATTTCACCGCTCGGCGATAGGCCGAGGGGTAGAAAAGCACCTTCTCATCGCCCAACATTTGCGTGAGGTCGTGATAGAAGTAGCCCGCCTCTTCCTCATCGTTCAACACCATGAGGAAAGGTCGCTCTGCCCCTTGTTGCGGTTCGCACCGTGTGAGCGAGGCAAACACAACGGGCGCGGCCGAGGCTTGCAAGCCTTTTAAATGGATGAGCTTGGGCTGCGCTTGTGCCACATGCTGGGCCAAAGCCTCCACTTGGGGATGGGTGGAAAACAGGGTGAGAAGTTCCGATAGCTGCATAGGGTGTGAAAGAGTGTGTGTGAGTGTTTGCGCCTTATTTTATGTGGGGCGCACAAGGTTCGTGTGTTAGGTGATTTATTCGTGAGAGTGTTCCGCCTCTGTGGCGGGTTGGGCTTCATTGTTGGCTTTGTCGGCCTTTTGCGCTTCGTAAGCATCAACCTCCTTCTTCGACCGACTGGCCGTGACGAGGTAAACGCCGCCAAAAATAAGCACCACGGCCACGCCTTTCACCCAGTTGAATGAGTCCATGCCCCACAACATAGCCACGATGCAGGCCACGAGCGGCTGAATGTAGTTGTACATGCCGGCCACCGTGGGGCGCAAGTTTTTCTGTCCCACCACAATGAGCATGTAACTCAAGAAGGTGGCCCCCACCACAATGAATGCTAACGAACCGATGGCCGTGAGTGAGAGAGCGTGCCATTGCGCCGCCATGAGGTTGCCCGCCGAGAAGGGAAGCACGCAGATGAAGGCGTAGGTAAACATCCACTTCATGATGGTGATGAGCGAATATTTATTGACAAAGTCCTTATAAAGCACAATGTAAAGGGCGTAGCAGAATTGGGCGATGAGCACGAGCAAATCGCCCCACATGGCATAGTCGCCAGTCTGACTGGCCGTGTTCTTTACATGACTACTGCTGCCCATAATGAGCATCAGCGCACCGCAAGCTCCGGCCGCAATGCCTAGCACCTTCTTGCCCGTGATGGGCTCTTTTAAGATGAAGGCGGCTAACAACATGGCCCAAAGCGGCATGCTGGTGGTGATGATGGAGGCATCGCCCGGTGAACTGAGACTGACGCCGAAGATGAAGCATCCTTGATTAAACACAATGCCCAAGAGCGATGCGCCAAAAAGCAAGGCAAGGTCTTTGTGCTTCACATGTTCGGGCTTTTGAAAGAAAGAGGCTATCCAAAAGAGAATCATGGCTCCGGCTATGCGCAAGTCGGTCACCACCAATGGGGTGACAGCGCCAGTGAGCATCACAAATTTTGAAACGGGCGACATTAAGCCCCACATGCAGTTGGCGCTGAACATGGCGGCGTGCCCTTTGAGGGATGATTGCATTTTTTGCGTTGTGGTTGAGTGGAGAGCCTTAGTGGGGGCTTCCAAAGAGTGTGTGTTAGTTGTTCTAGTTTCTAAAAATCGCCTTATGCGTTTTGTCTTCTCCCTTTATGAAAAATCTGAATGGCGATTCTGCTCACCGTACATCGGTCGGTGTACGCTCGTTCATCGGTCGGTGTACGCTCGTACAACGGTCGGTGTACACTCGTACATCGGTCGGTGTACGCTCTTCAAAAAAGCGGTTATGCCGCCTTAAAAGCGGGCTTCGTGAAAGTGTAAGGCCGCTCAAGGTGAAATGGCTTGCTTGAAGGGGGAGAAATGTGGCCGTTGCCTAATTCGGCATTTGGCGAAAGAAGATGTTTGGGGTTGGGCGTTGAGGCTCAACTCGGGGGGAGAAAGGGCGCAAAGGGGAATGCGTCACGAACTGTTCACCCCCTAACTTCATCCTTTAACTCGGTGTGTGAGCTAGATGGAGTTAGGGGGTGAACATCTTTGGAGAGTGAATTTAGCGAATGATGGTGGCCTCGCGGTCGGGACCTACCGAAACAATCTTGATGGGTGTGGCGGTGGTCTTTTCAATGTAGGCGATGTAGCTGGCAAAGGCTTCGGGGAAGTCTTTTTCAGCGCGCACTGCGGTGAGGTCGGTCTTCCAACCGGGCAGTTCCTCGTAAACGGGTTGCCAGCCTTCGGTGTCGTAGGGCATCTCGGTCACTGTTTCGCCGTCTTTGGTGTAGGCGGTGCACACCTTGATGGTGTCGAAGCCATCGAGCACATCGCCCTTCATCATCACAAGGTCGGTCACACCGTTAATCATGATGGCGTATTTCAAAGCCACGAGGTCGAGCCAGCCGCAGCGGCGGTTGCGGCCTGTTACGGCGCCATATTCATTGCCAATGTGGCGAATGGTGTCGCCTGTTTCGTCGAAGAGTTCTACGGGGAACGGACCGCCACCCACACGGGTGCTATAGGCTTTGAAAATGCCAAACACGTGGCCAATGGTGTTGGGGGCAATGCCTAGACCGGTGCAAACGCCGCCACTCGTGGTGGACGAGGAGGAAACGTAGGGATAGGTGCCGTGGTCGATGTCGAGCAGTGAGCCTTGTGCGCCTTCGGCCAACACGTTTTTGCCCTCGGCCAGGGCGTGATTGAGTTCATACTCCGTGTCGCTGAGGTTGAACTTGCGCATATATTCTATGCCTTCCATCCATTTCTTCTCTTCTTCTGTGATGTCGTAGTCGGTGAAATGGAGGTCGCGAAGAATTTGCTCGTGGCGAGCCTTGAGGGCTTGATATTTCGTGTCGAAATCGTTCAAAATGTCGCCCACACGCAAGCTCACACGGGCTGCCTTGTCGCTGTAGGTGGGACCGATGCCTTTGCCCGTGGTGCCCACTTTGTTTTTGCCTTTGGCGGCTTCATAAGCGCGGTCGAGCACGCGGTGGGTGGGCAGAATGAGGTGAGCGCGGCGGCTAATGTGAAGGCGCTTGGTCAGCTCGTAGCCAGCGGCCTCGAGCTCGTGAGCCTCGGCCATGAAAAGGTCGGGGGCAATGACGCAACCATTGCCTATGATGTTAATTTTGCTCTCATCGAATATGCCAGAGGGGATGGAGCGAAGCACAAACTTTTTGCCATCGAAAATGATGGTGTGGCCGGCATTGGGGCCGCCAGCAAAGCGTGCCACAACGTCGTAGCGCGGGGTGAAATAGTCTACTACTTTTCCTTTACCTTCGTCGCCGAAGACGATACCCAACAGGGCATCCACTTTTCCTTTTGTCATAAGTTATTATAGGATGTTGTAATTACGCAACAAAGTTAGATTATTTTTGTGGGATATTCTTCCTTTTTATCTTAGTTTTTGACCTATCGGCTTAAAAAGGGGGGCAAAGGCTGGGTTTGGCGCGATTTTGGGGGGTGATTGTTTCATAGGGTTTCGTTATGAGAAGAAACGTCGTCCTATAAGGACAAATGCTAGGTGTACGGATTTTTTTTGATGGGTGGAGTGAGATATTTGTATAAAAAAGTTTCATATATCAGAAACTATATCTATCTTTGTGTTCACAATATAATATTATGGAACCAAACAAGTTCAAGTTAGTTTTAACCGATGGGGCGCAGACTTTTTTGGAGTCTTTGCCCTATGATGCCAAGGAGAAGATTGCCTATAATATTCGTCGTGTCTTGGCTGGTGAGAAAAATAATGAATTGTTTAAGAAATTAGAAAATTCTGATGGAATTTGGGAATTTCGCACGCTTTACCGAAAAATCGCTTATCGTCTGTTTGCCTTTTGGGATACAGAACGAAACACGTTGATAGTTGCAACACACGGCATTGTAAAGAAAACTCAAAAAACTCCGTCAAAGGAAATAGCCAAGGCGGAAGAGATTAAACGCAAGTATTTTGAAATCAAACATAGGAGGTAGTAATTATGGAAGAAATGAAACTGACATCTTTTGAAGATTTTCAAGACAAAAATTTCGGCAAAATTGGCACCCCCACTCGCGATGCTTTTGAGAAGCAGGTGGATGATGCCATTCAGGCATACAAAATAGGCGAAGCTATAAAGCAAGCACGAAAAGCCAACCACCTCACCCAAGAGCAATTGGGTGAGAAGGTTGGTGTGCAAAAGGCTCAGATATCTAGATTAGAACGTGGACACGGTATTACGTTCTCTACAATGGCGCGAATATTCAAAGCCTTGAATGTGAAAGCAACTCTAGATATGGGAAACATCGGTAAGGTTGCTTTGTGGTAAACTGTTTTTATTAAGTAGGTGATCAAAAATTATTTTTATGTAACGAAAAGGATAATTTTATCATGGCTCTTTCGTTTAAGGGCGGACTGAAACAACTAATTGCTTTGCATTGTGTTCGCCTTGCACGATTTTCTATAGCCTCACTCACTGAATGCGAGTGGGCAGAGGCAACGGCGCGCTTTTCTTGCGGTTGGGGGTGAGAAATTGGCTCACCAGTTGCACGGCTTGATTGAAGGCTGTGGGCTGGCCCGACACGGTGATGAAAAGGTGTGTGGCTGTGGGGAATAGTTGATAATTAACGGGCAAGTGCGTGGCCTTTTGCACTCGCTCCACAAACTCGCGGCCTTGGTCGGCTAGCACGTCGTGGCCGGCCGAGAGCAACAGCATGGGCGGAAGGCGGTGAAGCAAAGAGTCGGGGGCGAGCCCTACGGAGAGGTAGGGATTTTTCACGCTGTCGGTTCTTGCATAGGCTTTATAAAAGGTGTGGAGCAGTTCGGTGTCGTTGCCATAGCCTTGAGCATATTTCAAATATGAGAGGGTGCGCTCAGCAAAAAGTTTGGTAACGGGGTAGATGGGCACGATGGAGCGCACACCTTTCACCCGAAAACACGTGGCAATGGCCAAGTTGCCACCGGCACTGTCGCCCCCCATCGAAATGAGCGTGGAGTCGGCGCCCCATTTTGCGGCATTGGCGCGAAGAAATTGGTAGGCTTCGACGCAACTGTTGAGGGCGGCGGGGTAGGGGGCTTCGGGGGCTAGCGGATAGTTGAGCGCCACCACGCAGCAATTGGCACGCTCGGCCACAGCGGCACAAAATTGGGCGCAACTATTGATGCTTCCTAGGCACCAGCCTCCGCCGTGAAAATAGAGCAACATGGGGCGCAGTTTGCGGCTTTTCTGTTTGGGAACGAAAAGGCAGAGGTTGGGCGCAATCTGCTCGGTGCGAATGTTTTCAGAAAGTTCGGGGGCAATGTTTCGGCTGTTGCGGGCCAGTTGCAAGTTGACGGTGTCGCCAGAGAGGGCTTGTGTCAAGGCAAAGGCTTGCTGCTTTTGCACGTTGCGCGATTGCAGACTTTGGCGAAATTTTAATTCTTCAACCGCCATGCGTCGTTGCAAAGAGTCGCTCGGAACGGATTGCGCCACAGAGCGTTGCGCGGTTGCTAGGGATAGAAAACAGAGAAGAGAAAAAAGTTTGAGAGAGATTTTAAATGACATAGCTATCAAACGATTTTTGGACTTATATGCGCCTCTCGCATCTCTTCGCATTAAGGGGAAGAGCCGTTGTGCGCATATAAGTCCAAATGTAATAATCAGAGAAATTTAAGCCTCGAGCTTGCGGTAGCGAATGCGTTTGGGCTCTTCAAGACCCAGGCGCTTGGCCTTGTTCACTTCATAGTCGGTGTAAGAGCCTTCGAAGAAGAACACCTTGCCATCGCCCTCGAAGGCGAGAATGTGGGTGCAGATGCGGTCGAGGAACCAACGGTCGTGACTAATGACCACGGCGCAGCCGGCAAAGGCTTCCAAACCTTCTTCAAGGGCTCGCAGCGTGTTGACGTCGATGTCGTTGGTGGGCTCATCGAGCAGCAGCACATTGCCTTCTTGCTTTAGCGCTAGAGCCAACTGCAAACGGTTGCGCTCACCACCCGAAAGCACGCCGCACTTCTTTTCTTGGTCGGCGCCAGCAAAGTTGAACCGACTTAAATAGGCACGGGCGTTGATGTCGCGTCCACCCATGCGCATGAGTTCGCTGCCGCCGCTAATCACTTCGTAGACCGACTTTTCGGGGTCGATGTCTTTGTGTTGCTGATCTACATAAGCCAGCTTCACCGTTTCGCCCATCTCGAAGGTGCCGGCATCGGGCGTGTCGAGGCCCATGATGAGGCGGAACAGCGTGGTCTTTCCCACACCATTGGGGCCAATCACGCCCACAATGCCTGCGGGGGGCAGGGTGAAGTCGAGGTCTTGATAGAGCACCTTTTCGCCAAAGGCTTTCGACACGTGGTGAGCCTCGATTACCTTGTTGCCAAGGCGCGGACCGTTGGGAATGTAAATCTCCAACTTCTGCTCCTTCTCCTTCTGGTCTTCATTGAGCAACTTGTCGTAGGAGTTAAGGCGCGCCTTACCCTTTGCCTGACGGGCTTTGGGGGCCATGCGCACCCATTCGAGTTCGCGTTCAAGCGTTTTGCGGCGTTTGCTAGCCACCTTCTCTTCTTGCTCCATGCGCTTGCTTTTTTGCTCTAGCCATGAAGAGTAGTTGCCCTTCCAGGGAATGCCTTCGCCGCGGTCGAGCTCGAGAATCCAGCCGGCCACATCATCGAGGAAGTAGCGGTCGTGAGTCACGGCAATCACCGTGCCTTCATATTGGTTGAGGTGCTGCTCGAGCCAGTCGATGCTTTCGGCGTCGAGGTGGTTGGTGGGCTCATCGAGCAGCAGCACGTCGGGCTTCTGAAGCAATAGGCGACACAAGGCCACGCGGCGGCGCTCACCCCCTGAGAGGTGTTCGGCTTTCCAGTCGGCGGGCGGCAGGCGCAGAGCGTCCATGGCGCGCTCCAAGCGACTGTCTAGGTTCCAAGCGTCGGTGGCGTCGAGAATGTCTTGCAGCTCGCCTTGACGAGCAAAAAGCTCGTTCATTTTGTCTTCATTCTCATAATATTCGGGCAAGCCAAACTTCTGATTAATCTCTTCGTATTCGGCCAAGGCATCCACCACGTTTTGCACGCCTTCTTGCACAATCTCCTTCACCGTTTTGTTGTCGTCGAGGTGAGGGTCTTGGGGCAGATAGCCCACGGTGTATCCGGGTGAGAACACCACCTCGCCTTGATAGTCGTTGTCAAGGCCGGCAATAATCTTCATCAACGTGGACTTACCCGCACCATTGAGACCGATGATGCCGATTTTCGCTCCGTAGAAGAAGCTGAGGTAGATGTTTTTGAGAACTTGCTTATTGTTTTGCTTGATGGTCTTTGACAGGCCGACCATCGAGAAGATGATTTTCTTGTCGTCTACTGTGGCCATTTATTCAAAATTAAAAGGTGAGTAATGAGAGGGGAAAGGGGGGAGGAATGACTACTTGTGGCTCATTGGATTCCAACCTTGCGCTTTGAGTTCAAACTCATTGCCGTCGCGGGTAATGAGTTGGGTGCCCAGTTCGGGCTTGGTGATGTGACCAATGATTTTCACATCGTCAAGTTGCGCCACGCGCTCGTGGTCGGCAAGAGGCACGGTGAAGAGCAGTTCATAGTCCTCGCCGCCATTGAGCGCGGCGGTGTAGACGTTGAGGTTAAACTCTTCGGCCGTAACGGCAGTTTGGTAGTCGATGGGAATGCGCTCTTCGTAGATGCGGCAGCCCGTGTGGCTCTGTATGCAAATGTGCATGGCTTCAGACGAAAGACCGTCGCTAATGTCCATCATCGCTGTGGGACGAATGCCCGCCTCGCGAAGGCGCTCAATGATGTCGCGGCGAGCTTCGGGCTTCAAAATGCGCTCAATGAGATATTCACGTCCGGAGAAGTCGGGCTGTGCTGCCGTTTCGGCATTCGCCTTCTGCGACTCGAAAATGCTCTTCTCGCGTTCCATCAACTGCAAGCCCATATAAGCAGCGCCTAGGTTGCCGCTCACACAGAGCAAATCGGTGTCTTTCGCTCCCGAGCGGTAAACGATGTCGTCGGCCAGGGCCTCACCAATGCAAGTGATGCTCAAGGCCAAGCCCGTGAGCGATGAGGTGGTGTCGCCCCCCACAATGTCCACGCCGTGACGCTCGCAAGCCAAGCGGATGCCGGCATAGAGCTCGTCAATGTGCTCCACTTTGAAGCGCTTGCCCACGGCTAGGCTCACTAGCAGTTGGCGAGGCGTGCCGTTCATGGCATACACATCGCTAAGGTTGACCATAGCGGCCTTATAACCCAGGTGCTTGAGGGGTGTGTAGGTGAGGTCGAAGTGAATGCCTTCCATCAGCATGTCGGTGGTGACGAGCACGCGTCGGGGGTCGGCAGCATCGCTGCTATATTGCAACACAGCACAATCGTCGCCCACCCCACAAAGGGTGGAGGCGTTGTGCTTTTTGAGGTCGGCCGTCATGCGGTCGATTAGGCCAAATTCGCCTAAAGTGGATATTTCAGTCATTGCTTGTGTTTGAAGCGAGAAAAAGTCTTTTTTTTATAATACTTTATAGACTAAAAAGTAGGGGGAAAGTTTTCGCTTAGAAATAGAAACCTATGCCGATGCGAGCACCCACGGTGCTTTTTTGCGAGAAAGAGTCGAGCGACATTTTATAGTAGAGGGCGGGCTCGATGGTGATGAAGCGGTTCACGAAGAAGGCATAGCCCACTTCAACGGGAATTTGCACGTCGTTGTCGCTCGGGGTGTAGTGCACATATTCCGCTCCGGCGCCGAGATACACTCCGCACTGGTCGAAGTAGTAGCGCGCACCGGCTCCCACGCTCACATCGTTGATTTCTTTGGTGTGGTCGTAGTTAAGGTTGGCTCGAAGCATCAAGCAGTCGGCCACGAAATAGCCGGCGGTGGCGTCAATGCCAAAGCGAAATTTTTGGTTAGAACTGTAGGAAAGGCCGATGCCCGAAAGCGAAGCGCCTACATATTTCGTGCCTTTGGCAAATTGTGCGTTGGCCGATACGGCTCCGGTGAGGAGAAGAAGGAATAGAAGGATTTTCTTCATAATGACGTGAGTTAATGCGTTATCTTTTCTGCAAAGATATACATTAAATAAGATAATCAAGCGAAAACCTCGCACTAAAATTACGCTAGTTGAAACAAACTTTGGAATGGAGTGGGAATTTCCGTGCACCCCCTTTGCTGCAACGCCACGGCCACGCGACCCATAGTGAGGCGCAAGTTGACCTCGATGCAAGGGTGTAGCACCACTTTGTCGGCATGCGCCACAAGCATCATGTCAATGCCCAACGGGCCTGCATATTTGCCAGCGAGCGTTTCGTTCAGCGCATCGGTGCAAGCTTGAATTACGCACGGCAAATCAAGGCCATAAGCCAAAAGCGACTGCTCAAGCACCGAGGGCGGCGCCACCCGATTGCCTAAATAATTGCCCGTGGTTGAGGTGGAAAATAAGGAAAGTCCGGCATACGCAGCGCCTCCTTCCGCCTTGAGGTCGAACTCTAAGGCAAAATTAAGTCGACCTTCGTAGAAAGGCTCTAACTCCAAGCCCCCTTGCTCGTGCAGCAGTCTTCTCACTCGTCCTTGTTCGCTCTCGCTGGGTTGCGCAGTGAGCGGAAACACTCCTCGGCCGCTGCACGACCATAGCGCTTTGGCCATTATGCGTGGATGCTCACTCGCAAACTTTCTCACTTCCGCCTCGTTGCCAACTATTTGCGACTCGCCCACCGTGTCGATGCCCATGGTCGAAAGCTTTTTACGCAGAAGGGGCAGCAAGAGGGCAGTGGTGTGACGACTGCTAAGCTGACGCATTTGCTGCAACTCCTCGTCGGTGGGCAACAACCGAACCGGCGCCCCGGCTTTGCGCAACTGTTGTCGCACCAAAGCGTCCCATCCCCACGGCGCAATGCGGTCAATTTCTTTCCAAAATTCGGTTTTCATCTCTCGTGTTTTCACGCACGTCACGTCGCTGCGCCACGGGCAGTGTGAGGCGCTTTCATCGTCCACCCACACAGCATCGCCCGGTTGGGCCCATAGTGTGGGCAGCAAGGCCCAATCGTGACGCAAGCGTTGAGCTATTTTCGAGGGATAGTAATAGGCGCTATTGGCGGCTAAAGCCTCGTCGTGTGAGGGGTTGAAAAGATGAAGAGTTCGCATGGTTTGAAACGAATAGAAGTTTTATCAATAATGAAAACTCAGGTAGCGCAAAAAGAAAAGGCTATGCCTATGATGAGATAAGCATAGCCTTCGTGCAAAGTTTATGAATATTGCTTTAATAGAAAAGCCAATGTTACATCATGCCGCCCATGCCAGGATTAGCCATAGGCATTTCGGGCTTGTCTTCCTTCTTGTCGCAGATTACGCACTCGGTGGTGAGGAACATGCCTGCTACAGAAGCGGCGTTCTCCAAAGCTACACGCGTAACCTTAGCGGGGTCAACCACACCGGCTGCACGCAAGTCGCCAAACTCTTCAGTCTTGGCGTTGTAGCCGAAGTTGCCTTCGCCTTCACGCACCTTGTTCACAATCACAGCGCCTTCGATGCCAGCGTTGCAGCAAATCTGACGCAAGGGTTCTTCAATGGCGCGACGGATGATGTTGATACCCGTGGTTTCGTCGGCATTGTCGCCCTTCAAACCTTCGAGAGCCTTCTGAGCGCGGATGTAAGCCACACCGCCACCTGTTACGATGCCTTCCTCAACGGCGGCACGAGTGGCGCAGAGAGCGTCGTCGCAACGGTCTTTCTTCTCTTTCTGCTCAGTTTCGCTGGCAGCACCCACTTCGAGCACGCAAACGCCGCCCGAAAGCTTAGCCAAACGCTCTTGCAGTTTCTCTTTGTCGTAAGAAGAGGTGGAGTTGCTGATTTCGTTCTTGATTTGGTTGATGCGCTCGTCGATGTTCTCTTTAGCGCCCTTGCCATTCACGATGGTAGTGTTCTCTTTGCTGATGGTAACCTTCTCGGCCGAACCCAACATTTCGAGAGTAGCCTGTTCGAGCTTCAAGCCCTTCTCTTCGCTGATTACCACACCGCCCGTGAGCACGGCAATGTCTTCGAGCATAGCCTTGCGGCGATCGCCAAAGCCAGGAGCCTTCACAGCGCAAATCTTAAGTTGTGTGCGCAAGCGGTTCACAACCAAAGTGGTGAGTGCTTCGCTGTCAACATCCTCGGCAATAACCAAGAGGGGACGGCCGCTCTGAACGGCGGGTTCGAGAATGGGGAGGAAGTCCTTGATGTTTGAAATCTTCTTGTCGTAGATCAAGATGTAGGGGTTCTCCATCACGCACTGCATCTTCTCGGTGTCGGTAACGAAGTAGGCTGAGAGGTAACCGCGGTCGAACTGCATACCTTCTACGGTCTTCAGCACAGTGTCGCGACCCTTAGCGTCTTCAATGGTGATTACACCGTTTACGCTAACGGCACGCATACCATCGGCAATGAGTTTACCAATTTCAGCGTCGTTGTTGGCAGAAATGGTAGCTACTTGCTCAATTTTGTCGTAGCTTTCGCCCACTTGCTCGCTCTGCTCCTTGATGCTTTCAACCACCTTGGCCACGGCCTTGTCGATGCCGCGTTTCACGTCGAGCGGATTAGCGCCGGCAGCCACGTTTTTCATGCCTTCGGTCAAAATGGCCTGAGTGAGCACGGTGGCAGTGGTGGTGCCATCACCCGCGTCGTCGCCAGTTTTTGAGGCCACGCTCTTCACGAGTTGAGCGCCAGCGTTTTGGAAAGCGTCTTCCAATTCAATTTCTTTGGCCACGCTCACACCATCTTTAGTGATGCGGGGAGCACCAAACTTTTTGTCGATAACCACGTTGCGGCCTTTCGGGCCAAGGGTTACTTTCACTGCATTGGCAAGTGCGTCGGCACCTTCGCGCAGACGTTCGCGAGCGTCTACATCATATACTATTTCTTTAGCCATGATTCTAACTTTTAATTGTGTGTTTAATTAAATGTTGTGTATGAATTTTGATTGTAGGGTAGGTGAGGTGTGCGGGTTATGCCAACACGGCCAACACATCGCTCTGACGCATGATGAGGAATTTCTCGCCATCGAGTTCCACCTCAGTGCCAGCATATTTACCATACAATACGGTGTCGCCAGCTTTCAGCACCATTTCTTCGTCCTTCGTGCCGTTGCCCACTGCAAGCACTTGGCCTTGCAAGGGTTTCTCTTTAGCGGTGTCGGGGATGATAATACCACCAGCAGTTTTCTCTTCTGCGGGAGCGGCTTTAATAAGCACGCGGTCAGCTAACGGTTTAATGTTCATAATTTGCTTATGTTTTAATGTTGTTATTCTTCTTTCTGCATCCCTTTTCTGGGGTGCGTTCACTTCGCTTAATGCTAAAAGCGTGCCAAAATTGAGCACTGTCAGCCTAAAAAGTGCACTTTGTCGGCTTGTCAGTGCTATTTTGCCTATTTGTCACACCCGCCAAAGAGGGTGACGCACACGTGGCGGAATAAAAATATAGGACCATTCAATCAAAAATCGCTACTTAACCACTACCTTTGTATTTGCTAAGCCACAATCTACACTCAAATCATGCTTAATCTCCCTCTTATATATAAGGCCCTCGGCACGTTGCTTCAACTCGAAGCCTTGATGCTGACCGCGTGCTTCGGCATGGGCTTTTGGTTTCGCGAAACCAACCACCTCACCTTCGGTCTGCCCGTGTTGGTGGCCTTGGTGTGCGGCACGTTGCTGCGCTTTTTTGGCCGGAATGCCGAAAACCGCATGGGGCGTCGCGATGGTTTCCTCATTGTGTCGGTCACGTGGGTGGTTTTTTCTATTGTGGGCATGCTTCCCTTCTTAGTGGGAGGCTATCAGCCCCGAGTAGCTGCCGCTTTTTTCGAAACCATGTCGGGCTTCACCACCACGGGCGCCACGGCTTTTTTCGATGTCGACGCACTGCCACGTTCCATTTTATTGTGGCGCTGCATGACGCACTGGATAGGCGGTATGGGAATAGTGTTTTTCACCATTGCCATTTTGCCCAACATGGGCGGCGGCGACTTGAAACTCTTCTCGGCCGAGACCACGGGATTGAAAATGGCGAAGCTGCATCCGCGCATCAGCACCACCGCTCGGTGGATGTGGAGCCTCTATTTGCTGCTCACTCTGGCTTGCACGGGGGCTTACTTTTGGGGCGGCATGGGGTGGTTTGATGCCATTTGCCACGGACTTTCCACCATCGGCACGGGCGGCTTTTCCACCCACACCGACAGCATTGCTTGGTTTAAGAGCGACCGCTTGCAGTGGATTTCTACCGTGTTTATGTTCTTGGCCAGCGTAAACTGCACCTTGCTCTACCTCTTTTTTGTGAAGCGCCGTGTGCGCGATGTGTTTCACGACGACGAGCTGCGCTGCTTCATCGTCATCTTCTTTGTGGCGGCCTTCAGCATCATGGGCATTTTAATGTATGCCGACCATCTCGACTTCTTCACCGCCCTTCGCAGCGCCTTCTTCAACACCGCTTCGCTGCAAAGCACCACGGGCTTCACCGACGAGGATTTCATGAATTGGCATCCCACCATTTGGCTCATTCTCTCGCTCATCAGCATCATCGGTGCCTGTGCCGGCTCCACCAGTGGCGGCTTGAAGTGCATTCGTGTGCTTATGGTGTGGCGCCTGACCAAGGCCGAGTTTAAGAAGATGCTTCACCCCCATGCCGTGTTGCCCGTGCGCATCAACAACATGCTCATCACGGCGCAAATGGCGCGCACCGTGTTTGTTTTCTTTGTGATCTATTTCATTCTCATCATGCTCTCCACCTTCGCCATGGTGGCTATGGGCCTTTCCCTGCTCGACTCTTTTGGCTTGGCCATTTCGGCTTTCAGCAACATTGGTCCTAGCATTGGCCACCTCATTGGTCCGTTAGGTTCGTGGGGCATGCTTAGCGACTCGGTGCTTTGGATCAACTCCTTCCTCATGCTGGCCGGCCGCCTCGAGGTGTTCTCCTTGCTGCTGCCGCTCACGCCCGCTTTTTGGCGCGATGAATAAACGGGATGAGAATCAGTCGTTTTTCTTTGCTCTCACTTGCACGATATTTCCGCCCATTTTGCTTATTCACTCAGTCACATAGCCCGCTATGCTCCTTTGTTCACAAGCAAAATGAACGAAAAATAGCACCAAAATCTGACAAAGCTAATTTATAGAACCACCCTATAACAAATGTATTCTACCGACTATTAAAATCAGACAGAATTAAGGGTGGTTCTATAAATTACCACCGTATAATGTTCTAAATCGGGTGACTACCGTTTTGTCATCTTTCGGGCTCTTTTCCGTCCCTTTTGCTTGTTCGCTCAGTCGCATAGCCCGCTATGCTCCTTCGTTCACAAA
>CAVKKI010000018.1:0-19882 GCA_963656725.1 Oribacterium sp.
GTTGCTGCCCGATTGTTGTGAGTTTGCTTGTTGACCGCCTTGGAAACCAGCACCGGCTCCAGGCTGTTGAGCTCCGGCTTGACTGTAAATGTCGGCGCTAGCTGCTTGCCAAGCGTTGTTAAGGTCGGCTTTGGCAGTGTCGATGGCGGCAATGTCTTGAGCCTTGTGAGCATCCTTCAATTTACCAAGGGCTGCTTCAATGGCGCTCTTCTTGTCGGCGGGAATCTTGTCGCCAAGTTCCTTCAGCTGATTCTCGGTTTGGAAAATCATAGAGTCGGCTTCGTTAATCTTGTCAATGCGTTCGCGCTCTTTCTTGTCGGCCTCGGCGTTAGCTTGAGCCTCTGCCTTCATGCGGTTGATTTCATCTTCGGTCAAGCCGCTCGAAGCTTCAATACGAATGGCTTGTTCCTTACCCGTGGCCTTGTCTTTAGCCGAAACCTTAAGAATGCCGTTAGCGTCGATGTCGAAGGTCACTTCGATTTGAGGCACACCGCGACGGGCGGGAGCAATGCCAGCTAGGTTAAAGCGGCCGATGCTCTTGTTGTCGCGAGCAAACTGACGCTCACCTTGCAACACGTGAATGGTTACCTCGGGTTGGTTATCCTCAGCCGTTGAGAACACTTGGCTCTTCTTGCAAGGAATGGTAGAGTTAGCGTCGATCAACTTAGTCATTACGCCACCGAGGGTTTCAATACCGAGTGAAAGGGGAGTAACGTCGAGCAATACGATGTCGCCCACACCGCTTTCCTTGTTCAAAATAGCGCCTTGAATGGCAGCACCTACGGCTACCACTTCGTCGGGGTTAACACCCTTAGAGGGAGTCTTGCCGAAGAAGTCGGCTACCAAGTTTTGCACAGCGGGGATACGGGTTGAACCACCTACGAGGATTACTTCGTCAATGTCGCTTGTGCTCAAACCTGCACCTTCCAAAGCTGCTTGACAAGGAGCCTTGCAAGCCTCAATCAGTCCGTGAGCCAATTGCTCAAATTGTGAGCGGGTCAAGGTCTTAACCAAGTGCTTAGGCATGTTGTCTACCGAAGTGATGTAGGGCAAGTTGATTTCGGTGGAAGAAGACGATGAAAGCTCAATCTTAGCCTTCTCGGCAGCTTCCTTCAAGCGCTGCATGGCCATGGGGTCTTTGCTGAGGTCAACGCCCTCATCGCTCTTGAAGCTATTAACCAACCAGTCGATGATTACGTGGTCGAAATCGTCACCACCCAGGTGAGTGTCGCCGTTGGTTGAGAGCACCTCAAACACACCGCCACCAAACTCAAGGATAGAGATATCGAACGTACCGCCACCGAGGTCGAACACGGCAATCTTCATGTCTTTGTTGGCCTTGTCAATGCCGTAGGCAAGAGCGGCTGCGGTGGGTTCGTTCACAATGCGCTTCACATCCAAACCAGCAATCTGACCAGCCTCTTTTGTGGCCTGACGTTGTGAGTCTGAGAAGTAAGCAGGCACGGTGATTACGGCTTCGGTCACTTCCTGTCCGAGATAGTCTTCAGCGGTCTTCTTCATTTTCTGAAGAATCATGGCCGAAATCTCTTGCGGAGTGTATTGGCGACCGTCTACTTCCACACGTGCGGTGTTGTTTTCGCCGCGAACCACTTTGTAGGGCATGCGGGCAATTTCCTTCTGCACTTGGTCGTAGTTTTCACCCATGAAGCGCTTAATAGAATAGATGGTGCGCAAGGGGTTGGTCACTGCCTGACGCTTAGCGGGGTCGCCCACTTTGCGTTCACCGCCTTCCACGAAAGCCACCACTGAAGGAGTGGTGCGCTTGCCTTCGCTGTTGGCAATTACGGTGGGTTCGTTACCTTCGAATACGGATACGCAACTGTTTGTCGTACCTAAGTCAATACCTATAATCTTTCCCATGATTGTATTTTTTTTATTTCTTATTTATTATTCAATGTTTGGTTTCTCTGCTCCGCCATCTTGCTTTTTTAGCGGAACACTCTTAATAAAGCAACCACCGTGCCAAACTTTTGCTATGAAATAAGAAAAATGTAGGCTGACAGACTGTCTTTTTTCTTTGGGAAGGACTGCTAACGAATAAAACAAGTTGATAATCAATGAAAAAGCTTGCTATTTAAGCAAAAGCTTTTTTATTCTCATTTTTTCTGACAGGCGGCTCAAGTCCACCCAGCCATTTATGCCACGCACGCGTCCCACGTCTGAAAACTGCCAAATGTCATAGGTGGCACCCTCAATTACGGGTGGCGTGCGGCGATAGGCGGCAATGAAAAGATAGAATTTGTTGAAGCGGGGCGCAAGGTTGGTGTTGTAGAAATTTTGCGACGTATAAATCACGGGCAATTTGCCATAGTGCTTCTTCACCAGTCGCGCAAACACCATGAGGCTGTCTTGCAGTTGCTCCTTGCTGCGCCACCCTCGCATCTCTTCCACGTCGATCACTGGCACGAGGTCTTGCCACGTGAGGTTGGCCTGCTTCCTAAACCAATTAAACTGCTCTGTGGCCGAGGCTCGCGAGGTGAAGTAGTGATAAATGCCCACTTTGAGTTTTTGCTTGTGCGCCTCGCGCATATTTTCCAGGTATTTGCTGTCGACGTATCCCTTTCCCTGTGTGGCTTTAACGTAGACAAACTGAATGTTGCGGTTTTTGCGCACCTCCTTCCAATTGATGTCGCCGTTGTGGTGCGACACGTCGATGCCGTCGTAGTCGGTGCTAAGTTCGTAGTTGTTCCGAATCACATCCTTCTTACTGCCACACTGACAAAGGCCTAGCATAAGGGCCAGGCTTATCACTCCTATATATATAGGTGTCATCAGTTGTTTCATAAGGGTGGGTGATTAGAAGAAAATTAAAGAAGGCCTTCGCGCTGCAACATTGTTTTATAGACTTCGGCTTTCTTTTCTAGTTTTAGTGGATAGGCTCGGCTACTGCTGGGCATGCGATAGAGGCGCATCTCCCGGCCCTCGTGACAGAAGTTTACGCTTTGGCCCACTTTCGGTGGGGTGAGTTGAAACAAAAGGCAAAGTGTGTCGGCAGCCTTTTGGCCCGTGGTGACGATGGCTTGGCAGTGGGGCAAACGTTGAAGGAGCGCTTTCACATCGGTGGCTTCCACCACTTCCAAAAATTTGTCCGACGCATTGTCTTGCAACCGGTTCACGGCGCATGCGGTGTCGTAAAGGGCCACGCCTTTCTCCCTTAAAAACTCCTCAAGTAGTGGCTGGTTGAAACGATTGGCTTCAAGATCAACGAAATGGTCTTTGTTGGCAAAAAACACAAGGCCGTAGATGCGCCACATGTCGTTTTGCATGTTGGGGTAGTAGAAGGGGATTGACCACCTCTTCTTGGGGGGTGGAAAACTGCCTAACATCAAAATGCGGGCGTTGGAGGGAAGAAAAGGGGGGAGGGGGTGGCGCTCCATGGGGCAAATAAATGGAAACGCTAGTAGCTCTGGGGGCGACGCGTCCCGCGTCGGCGCAAGAAGAAACTCGAGCAGAGAAAGTTAGCTTTTGCTCACAGATAGATTCTTGCGTTCGTGCTAGCGCCGACGCGGGACGCGTCGCCCCCAGAGCTATTAGCGGCGTTATTGATTTTCTTTCAAAAAGCGGTCCACCTCTATGCCGGCTTTGCAACCGCTAGCGGCGGCGGTGATGGCTTGGCGATAGTGAGAATCGGCCACGTCGCCAGCGGCGAATACGCCAGGCACACCCGTGCGCGGAGAGTCGCCTTCGGTTAAAATATAGCCCGTTTCGTCGGTCTTTACCCAAGGCTTAAACAAGTCGCTGTTGGGCTTGTGGCCAATGGCCAGGAAGAAACCGTCGATGGCAATGTCGTAGCAGCGCTCGTCTGCCTCGCCCTTGCGATAAACCACGTGAGCGCCTTCCACGCCATTCTCGCCAAACAGCCCAAGGGTGTTGGTTTCGAACAGCACTTCAATTTTCGGATTCTCCAACACGCGGTCTTGCATGGCTTTCGAGGCGCGCAAGAAAGGTTTGCGCACAATGAGATAGACTTTGTTGGCCAGTCCGGCCAAATAGGTTGCTTCTTCGCAAGCGGTGTCGCCACCGCCCACTACGGCCACCGTTTTTTTGCGGTAGAAGAAGCCGTCGCAAGTGGCGCAAGCGCTCACGCCTTGGCCTTGATATTTCTTCTCGTCAGCTAGACCGAGATATTTAGCAGAAGCTCCTGTGGCAATGACCAACGTGCGGCATTTTACCTCGGCGTCGTCGTCGAGCCAAATGGTGTAGGGGGCTTGCGAAAGGTCCACCTTCACAGCGGTCGAGGTGCGAATCTCTGCTCCGAAACGCTCGGCCTGTTGGCGCATGTTGTCCATCAGTTCGTTAGCGTCAACGCCTTCGGGAAATCCTGGAAAGTTTTCCACTTCGGTGGTGATGGTGAGCTGACCGCCGGGTTGTAGTCCTTCGTAGATGATGGGCTTAATGCCAGCGCGGCCAATGTAGATGGCTGCAGTGTAGCCCGCAGGGCCAGAACCGAGAATGATGCAAGGCTCCACGTTGGGAGTAGGGGTTGAAGTTGTCATTGCGTTTGCTTGTCTTGTTATTTTGGGGGTGAAAGCGTGGCCCCGTTGGGGGCGGCTCGCTTCAAGGGTGTTGTTGTTAGAAAAAAAGAGTTTGTTATCGCAAGTCGATCACTTGAATGCCGGGGTGTTGTTTAGAATTGAATTGGAAGTTAGCGTCGTTCCATTTCTTTCCCGTTTTGAGGTTGTTCACGCGAATGCGCACCCAATCGCCATGATTGTCTTTCACGCGAATGGAAAGGGGCATGTGTGTTTGCTTGTCGATGACAAGAATCATTTGCTGAATTTCGGAGTTGCGCGACTGCGACACCAAGCGCACCTCGTGACACACCTTATTATTATAGGTGGTGTTGTTTAGCTTCAAATTGTAGCCCTGCTTATAAATGTTGAGGAAGGCGTAGGGATTAACCTGTTGCAACTCGGCTGTCGAGGGATTGCTCACGTTCACCTCATCGCTTCCGCTGAGCATAGTCCACTGGGTGCGTCCGTTATACCAAGTGGTCATATTGCTCGAGTTGATTTTAAATTTGCTGCCTTGCACCTGAATGCTTCCGTTAGCCGATCCAGCTTCACGAAGTCCTTTAAATTGGGTGCCCTCGAACGAGGCTTCAATGCCACCGCAGTGGCGCAGTTTGTTAGCGGTTTGGTCAAGCACCTGTCGTGCGGTTTGTGCCCAAGCCGAGATGCTAACGGCGCAAGCGGCGCACAGGGTGATGCATATACGTTTAATGTTCATGAATAGTCTGTTTTGATATGTAGATGTGCAAATGTAGCATTTTCTTCGCAATAGAGCAAAATTTGTACACGGGGAATTGTCACTCTTTCTTCCTTTATGGGTTCTTCGGTTTCTTTATTTGGGGATGAAAAGTGTGTGGCGCTAGGGTCTTAGTTTTGTTTTAAGTGTGAATAAATGTGTAATGTTTTTATTGGTGCTTTTGTTGGAGAAATGTTCTTTTTGTTTCTTTCTTTGTGTTGCTTTATTGCTTGCGTTTGTGCTTGCGCCGACGCGGGACGCGTCGCCCCCGGAAGGAGCTCAATTCTTCCTCCTATAAGTTTAAAACAATAGTTGCTGTTACTTGCACTAATTGCTTGCACTTACACTGATTATCAAGTGCTTCGTGAGTGTAAGCAGCAAAATAAATTGCTTGCACTCTTGGGGCGTTGCTTACACTATTTTGATGCTGAAAATTTGTTTGCTTTCATTGCATAGCAGAAGTGTGTAAGAAGCCCGCATGAGTGTAAGCAGTGTAAGTTGCTGCTTACACTCGTGAAACACTTGATAATCAGTGTGAGTGCAAGCAATAGTGCAAGCAACAGCATTTGCTGTTATTAAAATTACAGGGGAGTGTGTTAAGCGTGTTTTGGGGGCGACGCGTCCCGCGTCGGCGCAAACTCTGACGCAAGAAAAGCAGATAAAGGCAGGAATGTTCTAAAAGTAAGAATTTTCAAGCAAAGAACTCAAAATTCAGTTTCTGTCAATTTAACAATAAAATAACAAAAATCTACAATCTGCAACCTGCAAACCACTCGCAGCCTTCTGCAAAAAACTACCGGCTTAATAAGAAAAACTAGTGGCTTAAGTGTGTTTCACTAGTGGCTTGATAAGAAAAACTAGTGGCTTGATAGGGTGATCGCTAAAAGCAAAAAAGAACACACCCGTGGGGGCGACGCGGCTCGCGTCGGCATAAACACAAAACGCTAGAAGAAATGAGATAATCTCAATCATCTTCTAGCGTTTCTACTAGCGCCGACGCGAGCCGCGTCGCCCCCACTGACATGCTCAAAGGCTTGCGGGGAAAAGTTTTTAAAGCATCGTGGGGAAAATGGTGCGCAGTTTCGCATCCAGTTCCGTCTCATCGCTCACAAGCACTTCGCGGGGCTTTGAGCCACGCACGGGCCCTACGATGCCAGCGCGCTCTAGCTGATCCATTAGGCGGCCAGCGCGGTTGTAGCCAATAGAGAATTTGCGCTGAATGAGCGAGGTGGAACCCTGTTGGTGCACCACGATGAGGCGTGCGGCCTCTTTAAACATCGGGTCGATCGACTCGTCGCTCAAGTCGCCGCCCTTGCTGCCGCCATCTTCGTTCTCGTCGAGCGGTTCGGGAAGTTCGAAGGCCGAGATGTAGCCCTGTTGCTCGCTGATGTAGTCGTTTATTTTCTCCACTTCGGGTGTGTCGACAAAGGCACACTGCACACGGGTGGGCGTGTTGCCACAAAGAAAGAGCATGTCGCCCTTGCCCACAAGCTGGTTGGCACCGCTTTGGTCGAGAATGGTGCGACTGTCAATTTGCGACATCACCTTGAAAGCCATGCGGGCCGGGAAATTGGCCTTGATGGTACCTGTGATGATGTTGGTGGTGGGGCGCTGCGTGGCCAACACCATGTGGATGCCCACGGCACGGGCTAATTGCGCAATGCGCGCAATGGGCAGTTCCACCTCTTTGCCTGCGGTCATGATGAGGTCGCCAAACTCGTCGATAATCACCACAATGTAGGGCATGAACTCATGACCATATTGCGGCGGAAGAAGACGCGATTTAAATTTGGCGTTATACTCTTTAATGTTGCGCACCTTGGCTTTTCGCAGCAAGTCGTAGCGGTGGTCCATTAGCTGACAAAGACTTTTCAGCGTTTGCACCACCTTCGTCACGTCGGTGATGATGGGGTCGTCTTCGCCGGGAATTTTCGCCAAGAAGTGTTTCTCAATGGGCGAGTAGACGGAAAATTCCACCTTCTTCGGGTCGACCATCACAAACTTCAGTTCTGAGGGGTGCTTCTTATATAATAAGGAGGTGATGATGGCGTTCAAACCCACCGACTTACCCTGACCTGTGGCACCGGCCACGAGGAGGTGGGGCATTTTAGCCAAATCGACCATAAACACCTCGTTGGTGATGGTTTTGCCAAGGGCAATGGGCAGTTCGAAGGTGGAGTCTTGAAACTTTTTGGTGTTGATGATGCTCTCCATCGACACGATGCGCGGATTTTTGTTGGGCACCTCAATGCCGATGGTGCCTTTGCCAGGAATGGGCGCGATGATGCGGATGCCGAGAGCGGCAAGCGAAAGCGCAATGTCGTCCTCCAAATTACGAATTTTGTTGATGCGCACGCCGGGGGCGGGGGTCACTTCATAGAGAGTGATGGTGGGACCAATGGTGGCCTTGATGCTACTGATTTCCACTCCAAAGTTGTGAAGCACGTTGATGATGCGGTCTTTGTTGCCGTTCTGCTCTTCCATGTCGATGGCCGGACCGTTGTCTTCATAGTGCTTGAGCAGGGTGATGACGGGAAATTTGTAGTATTCCAAATCCTTGCGCGGGTCGTAGGGCTCCATCGCCATCAGCTCTTCCATGGTGGGGCGGTTGGCCTTGTCGTTTTCCACGCTCTTCTCAATGTCGAGTTTTGTGTCGCTGGGCGTTTGCAAATAGGGGGTAGGGGCGTGCTCTATCTGCAACTCGCTCTCCTCGTTCGGAGCGGCGGGAAGTTCTGTAGCGGAGGCTTCCGGACTGAGTTCGATAGACACGGCCTCGGCGGGCTCCTCCTCCTGCTGCGCCGTGAGTGGCTCGGCGGGTTCTTCCTCCTCGGTGGGGTAGCCTAGGTAGTCGTCGTCGGCATCGCTGTTGTCTTCTTCTAGTACGATAGGCTCCTCTTCCGTTTCTTTCGTTTCCATTTCCTCCTCTTCTTCCTCAGGTTTAATGGGTTTTTGCGGCAGTTTGCTCTTGATGTAGTCTTGCGGATGCATCATTTTGCGCACCACGTTGATGGTTTCGCTGAAGAGGTACATGCTATAGAGCACGGCCGTGGCAATGACCACAATCCATGCGCCAAGCGCACCGAGATTGTCGCTGAGCAGCCCTTTCACATAGTCGCCATGCAAGCCGCCCAGTTTGAAACTGAAGAAATTCATGGCGCGATCGGGCAGCAAGTCGTCGATGAGCGAGAAGAACACCGAACCCCAAATCATCACAATCGAGAAGTTGAGAAACCACTTCCACAATCTCACGCTATAAGCCTGCATCAACTTCACCCCCACGAGGAGCGTGAAAACGGGAATGAAAAGAGAGAAAATGCCGAAGCAATTGTTCATGAAATAATACGACAACTTGGCTCCCAATTTACCGCCATAGTTGTGGGCGGTGAGGAGCGTGCCATTCTGAATGTCGGTTTGGTCGAGCTTTCCCGTAAAAATGTTCGACACAAAACTGATAATCAAGAAAATGCTTATGCCCAACACAATGAGGCCAATAACAAAACGCACGTTGTCGGCCTTGGCAAGAGCTTGCAAGGCTTCTTTAGCCTCGCCATTCTTATATTTTTGCCACCAGCTCACGGGCTCGGGCGTGGTGCCCGGATTGCGCTTGGCAGAGGTGGATTTTTTCGTAGTAGTAGTCTTTTTAGCCATAGGGTTTATTCGGTGTAGAATTTAATCAGTCTTTCCAGTGCTCGTTGGCACACCTTGCAGAAGGCGCTGCATTCGTTGGTTTTCATGCGGCAGTCTTGATAAGCGCGAAACACGCCCTTCGACATGTAGCCGCCGCCCTCGTAAGCGCCTATTCGCTCAGGGTGTTTAGCGTCGGGCGGGGTGGGGATGGCCGTCTTCTTCGTGAGCATGTCTTGCCACTTCTGCTCGAAATGCGTCAGCGTGGTGATGTTCTGTTCCCAAGGTTCTGTGCCGGGCGCGTAGTAGTTTTCATACTGGTCGTCGTAGTAGTATTCGTCGGCCAACCCCGCAAAACTATGTCCGAACTCGTGCACCACCACGGGCTCGAAGGCTTTGTGGTGCGCCGTGGTCAGTGTGTAGGCGTTGTAGATGCCTCCGCCACCGTAGGTGTCGGTGTTGGCTAAAATGATGATGTGCTCGTAGGGAATGTTGGCCAAAAGGTTGTGAAGATCGCGCTGATGGAGCGTGGTGAGGTAGCGGTCGGAGTAGAAGGTGCTGAAGTGCGAACTCAGTGCGGTGTTGCGCCATTCGCCTTTAAGGGGCACGCTCACGTCGCTATCCTTTGAGGCGGCCGCCACGGCCACAAAGTTGAAACGGTTGGCCAGGTGCTTAAACGGCTCGTGGTTGAGAATGGAGTTTACCGCCTTCTGTGCGTCGGCATAAAAGAGCTCGGCTTGCTGCTGCGTGTAGCCTTCGGCCACAATGGCCACGTCAATCTTCTCTTTGCTGTCGCCGCTTTGCAGCAAGTAGCGATGGGACGGCGTGGGGGCGGAGTCGAGTTTGCGGATGAGAATGTCGCTTGGGTCGATGCGGTGAGTGAAAGAAGCCGTCACCTCGCCCTTGTTGTTGAAAAGTCGCACGCACACATCGGCTGGCTCAGTGGGCATGGGTAGCAAGAAGGTGTTCTCAAACGACTTTGTTACCTTCGTGGCCTCTTCGGTGGTGAGCCATTCTTGAAACAGGGTGGAGAACGATTGCTTGTAGAGCACTCGCTTTGTTTGGGCGTCGCTCAGCGTGATGTCGCCATTGCCGCGGAGCAGCACGCTGTCCATGTTGACGCGTCGGCCGGCCCAAGCCGGCAGAGAGCAAAGCTCGGAAAGCGAAATTTGCTGCTGATGGTTGTTGCCCGCAAAATCGTAGTTCACTCTAAGGGTGCGCTCAAAGTTGAGTTCGTTTGCCGTTTGCGCTGTCGCAGTGAGCGAGGCGGCGCAAGCCAAGGCGAGCGCTAGTTGGCGCAACGAGGAGGGGAGGGTATGGGGTAAGTGAATGAGTGTCTTCTTCATGTTTGCAAAGTTACGTAAATAGTTTTAAAAAATGGAATTTGCTTTTATAAATAAGGCACGAATTTTGGCGCGCATCATTCATCGGCTTGATAGGGTGGGGAAGGGCTGATTTTGCAGCAAGCACACCTATTATATATATGCGTGCGCGTAGACTTTCTTTTCTATTGCCTTAAAAACTGTGACGAAAGCATTTTTTTACTTATAAATTTTGCTCTTCCCTAGGCATGCTGTAACTTTGCTCCGCCAAGTTAGGCTTCGGCTCGGGAAAGCCATAACGAAACGAGTTTGTTTTGCTCTCCTCTCGCCTTGCACTAACATTGCCACGCCAAGTTAGGCTTCGGCTCGGGAAAGCCATAACGAAACGAGTTTACTTTCCCTTATCTTTCACTCACCCCCGTATTGGATGAATTTAATTATTGACATAGGCAATTCCTCAGTAAAACTCGCCGTTTTTGATGGGCAGAAAATGATTCATCGAAAGCGCGTGATGGACGATGTGATTAATCACGTGGCAAACCTTGTGGATGAATTCAACGTGAATGCCTGTGTTCTTTCTGTCGTGGGACAGTCGCAGCCCAACATCGAGGGCGCATTGAAAACGCTCGTTCCTCAAGTGTTGCACGTTACGGGCTGCACAGCCACCCCGCTAACCTGCGACTATCACTCGCCCGAAACACTCGGCGCCGACCGCTTGGCCGCCGCTGTGGGCGCTGCCTATTGTTGTCCGGCTAGCGACTTGCTCATTGTGGATGTGGGCACTTGTGTAACCTACGATTACGTCAGTGCCGATGGGCGCTACTTGGGCGGAAACATCTCGCCCGGCGTAGGCATGCGCTTGGTAGCACTTCACGAACAAACGGCCCGCTTACCCCTTGTTAGTGCCGAGGGCCCGCTCCCCACTATCGGCGGCAACACCACCGAAGCCATCCGCATAGGTGTGTTGAAAGGCATTGACTATGAAATCAACGGCTACATTCGTCAAATGTTACGCCAACACCCCCAAGCCCGCATCTTCTTGACCGGTGGCAACGGCTACCGATTTGCTAAAGAACTGGAAGTGGAACGCAACGACGCACTCGTAGAAATAGGGCTTAACTGCATCTTACAGCACCAAACACGATGATAAATTACAAAAAATATATGGCTGCCGCCCTCGTTGCGGCTTTGCCCCTTGTGGCCACGGCTCAAACCAATGGCAGTAATTCTCCCTACTCGCGCTACGGCTTTGGCTTGCTCAACGATGGCGGAAATGCCTTTAATAAAGGAATGGCCGGCACAGCCTACGGTATGCGCGACGGCAAGCAGCTCAACACGAAGAACCCTGCTTCTTACACGGCGCTCGATTCGCTCACATTCCTTTTCGACTTCGGCACGTCGTTGCAAAACGGTAACTTCTCGCAAAACGGCGTGAAGACGAATGCGAAAAACACGTCGATCGACTACGTCACCGCTGGTTTCCGCTTGGCGCCCCGCATGGGCATGACGCTCGGCTTGGTGCCTTTCAGCACCATTGGCTACGAAATGACTTCCACAACCGAAGGCAACAAAACTGACCTCAACGAGCATGAGTGGAGCAACACCTTCTCGGGCGATGGCGGTTTGCACACAGCCTACATCGGTTGGGGCTGGGCTCCCATTAAGCCTCTCTCGGTGGGTGTGAACGCTGGCTACACTTGGGGCAGCATTGAGCACAGTGCCACTTATAAAGAAACTTCCACTAGCACCATTCCCACTACGCAGCAAACCTATAGCGCCGACATTCGCACCTATAAGCTCGATTTCGGTTTGCAATACGAGCAACGGCTCAACGCCAAAAACTCCCTCGTTCTTGGTCTTACTTACGGTCTCGGGCACGACGTAAATCGCAAAGCCACATTCACTCGTCAAAGCATTGAGTCGAGCACCGTGGTGAGTGGCGACACGCTCAACTGCAACAACGCCTTTCAATTGCCGCATACCTTGGGTGTGGGTTTAACTTGGAATCATAACAACTCGCTTCGCGTGGGGGTGGACTACACTTGGCAAAAGTGGAGCAATGTGAAATATCCCACCCTGCAAGGAACCGAAGATGCAGGTCGTGAATATGTAACGCAAAAGGGACTCTTTTCCGACGTGCACAAAGTGAGCCTTGGCGCCGAATATGTGCCTAATGCCGAAGGCCTTCATTGGCGCAACCGTGTGCGCTATCGTGCTGGCGTTTCCTACGGCACTTCTTATGCCAAAATCAACGGCACAAGCGGTCCGCACGATTTCTTGGCAAGTGTGGGCGTGGCTTTGCCCATCATCAACCTCTACAACAACCGCACCTTTGTTAATTTCTCTGCACAATATGAGCACGTGAAGCCTAAGGTGGCTGGCATGATTACTGAAAACTACATTCGCTTCTGCATCGGCATTACCTTCAACGAACGCTGGTTTATGAAGTGGAAAGCAGAGTAATTCCCTATAAATTAGAATGTTTTTGAATTTTAAAAAAAACGGAATTAAGTCCCGTTTAGGCAACCATAAACAAGTGTTGACAGCTTTGTCAGCACTTTTTGTGTTCTTACTCATGCTCTTGCCCATGGGGTGCTCAAGCGAAGCGCCGCCTATGGGAAACAGTGTGCGCGGACGCGACTCGTTGCCCGTGATGGTTACCCGCGGCGTGTCGAAACTCATCTCCGACTCGGGTGTGATGCGCTACAAAATCATCACCGAAGAGTGGCGTGTGTTCGACCGCACCACACCGCCCCGTTGGGAATTTCCCAAAGGCTTGTTCCTGGAACGCTACGACGATAAATTTAAAGTGAACATGCGCTTCACGGCCGACAGCGCTTGGCTCTATAATCAGCAAACGTGGAAACTTCGTGGCCATGTGTTGCTCGAAGATCAAGAGGCGCAAAGCCTGTTGCGCACAGAGGAATTGTATTGGAATATGCAAACGGGCGAAATGTCGTCGAACGTGCATACCTTCCTGCGTCAACCCAATCAGTCCATCGAGGGTGATTGGTTTCGAGCCACCGTGCGCAATGGGCGTCCCACGCGCTATCACGTGCGTCAGTCGAAAGGCTTTATGCCCATGGGTGGGCTTGATAATTCCGCTCCTACGCCCCATCAAACCTCAGGGTCGGGCGAGCAGAACGACAGCACGCCACAGCCCACACGCGAACCCGCACACAGTCGGCCTAAATCGAATTCTTAAGCCAATAATACTTGGCTCAGAGCCACTCTCTAACCTGATAATGAGCGGCAAAGACGTGAAAAAAGACACCAAGCAAAGCCTACGTGGCATTTTTTCATTATCTTTGCACGACATTACGCATTATAGCAAATAATATAAAAACAAATAAATAACAAAACTTAAATGGCAGCATTACAATCAATCCGAAGCAAAGGCGCCTTACTCGTAGGCGTGTTGGGCTTGGCCCTTTTTGCTTTCATTGCCGAAGAGTTCGTGCGCTCGTTGGAAACAACCTCCAATACCGACCGCAACATCGTAGGCAAGGTGTATGGTGAGAAACTCTCCATTCAAGACTTCCAAGCCATGGTCGACAAGCAAAGCAATGTAGTGAAAATACAGATGCAGATGCAAGGCCAAGACGGAACTCTCACCGATGACCAAACTGAGCAAATCCGCGAACAGGTTTGGCAACAGTATGTTCAAAAAACAATGATTGAGCACGAATGTGGCAAGCTCGGTGTGTATGTAACCGATGGCGAGGTGCAAGAAGCCTTCCGCCAAGGCACCGCTCAAAGTTTGCAACTCCTCTCTATGATTTTCCGCAATCAGCAGACGGGTGCGTTCGATTTCGCTCAGCTTCAAGAGTTCTCAAAAACTTACAGCAAAAATGTGCAGCAAGCTAAGCAGGCTCAAAACACGCAAGCTGTGGAGCAATTTGAGCAGATTAAGCAACTCGCCGACTACGCCACTGAGCAGCTTCGCGACGAATTGCTTTCTAATAAGTATAACATGCTCTTCGCCATGGGCTTCGTTTCGAACCCCATCGCTGCTAAGGAGAACTTCGACGAACGCAGCATTCAGAAGAACGTAGAAATTGCCGCACTTCCTTACTCCACCATCAACGATAAGGACATCAAGGTGACCGACGATGAAATCAAGGCCGCTTACGACGATTTCAAAGAAAACTTCTACACTCCCCTCGAAACTCGCGACGTGAAACTTCTCGATGTTAACGTTGTAGCAAGCGCCAACGACCGTGCCGAGTTGATGAAGAAGGTGGAAGGTTTTCAAGCTCAGTTGCAGCAAGGCGGCGACGTGGCTAACATTGTGCGCACCTCAAATAGCAACGTGCAGTATTCCAACCTCGCTATGAGCAAACAAGCCTTCCAGCGCATGCCCGACGTAGCTGCTGCGCTCGACTCAATGGCTGTGGGTAGTGTGAAGCCCGCTTATTACAGCGCTCAAGACAACACCATCAACACCCTCAAGCTCATTTCGAAGGAAGAAGCTCCCGACTCCATCCTCTATCGCACCATCATCGCCACCAATGCCGACGCCAGCAAGCGTAAGGCTCAGGCCGACTCTATTCTCAACGCGCTTAACAGCGGTGCCTCTTTCGCCGAATTGGCTAAGAAGTATAACCAAAGCAGCGACTCTATGTGGGTTACCTCTACACAATATGAAAGCTTCGGCATGCAAGACGAAAGTGCTGACTTCATCAGCAAGCTTTATAAGATTGGCGCTAATTCAGCTCAAGTAATTTCTAGCGAACAAGGCGCAGCCGTAGTGCAGGTGCTCGACCGCAAGAAGATGGTAACGAAATATAACGTAGCCATTGTGAAGTGCCCTCTCAACTTCTCTAAGAAGACTTACGAGGATGAGCTCAGCCGCCTCTATCGTTTCCTCGGTCAGAACAAAGACGTAGCTTCTATTGAGAAAAACGCTGCTAAAGCTGGTTACATGCTCAACGACCTCCCCGGTTACTCTCCTGCTCAAAACCTCATTGCTCAGCGCATTGGCGGTAGCGGCGCGAAAGACTGCGCTCGTTGGATTTTCGACGAAGCCAGTGCGGGCGACGTTTCTAAACTTTATGAATGCGGCCGTAATGGCGACCACCTCATCGTGGCTTGCGTAACGGGCGAAAACAAGAAGGGCTACTTGCCTTGGGACAACAAGGAGGTGAAAGAATTCCTCACCCTAGTTGTGAAGCAGCAAAAGAAGGCAGAGAAGGCAATGGCTCAGGCCAAGAACGTGAAGTCAACCACCGACATGCAGAAGCTTAAGGGCGCTGTAGTGGCCTCTCTCACTGCTCAAACCATGTCAAGCTATCCCATGGTGACTGGCGTAAACGTTCCCGAGCCCAAGTTGGCTGGTGTAATTGCTAAGACGGGTGTAAACAAAGTGTCTGGCCTCGTTCAAGGCGCAGGTGCTGTCTACATTTTGAAGGTTACTGCACAAAGCAAGACTTCTGACAAGTTCGACGCTAAGGCTGAAATGTCGCAGCTCGCTCAAATCAGTGGCCAACGTGCTTACCAATCTGTCTTCAGCTACCTCATTTCTCACAAGGCTAAGATGAGCGATCGCCGCTACGAATTCTAAGCATCCCACAACACACCTTTATATATATAAGGTGTAACGACGAGATAATTTATAAAAAAAACTTCCGCAATTGTTGAAAGGCAATTGCGGAAGTTTTTTCGTGTGAAGGGGCAAAACTCTAAACGGGGAAATTTGCGTTTCTAAGGAAATCACTCGTCGGCTACGGAGAGCGGCATGCCCTCTTGTGAGGTGTAAAACACGTAGACCTCGGTCGTGGTGTCGCCGCGGTTTTCACCATGATGCACCGTGCCCACCGTTTCCACCACCGCTTCGCCCTCGTGCACGGTAGTTTCTTTCTTGTCCGACTCACGAATCAGTGTGAGTTCGCCTTTCGTCACTATGCCATACGACAGAATGTCGTGATGATGCTTTTTGAGCGCGCAGTGAGGCGGAATAGTTACTTTCAGCACGCAAAGTTCGGGCTTCCCTTTCAAGTAGTCGGGCAGTTCGGCCCCGTCCCAACTTTTCGATGTTTTTAGCAGCAGTTCGCTCTTGGCTTGTGCCGTAGCGTCCTCGTCGTCTTTATTGTTCGAGCACGTTGTTGTGCCTAGGCAGAAGGCTAGGGCGCAAACGCCTAGCCAAGCTGCAGAATGTGGAAGGTGTAGGTTCATAAATTTATAGAAGTTGTGTTTCAGAGGTTTGAGTTGCTTTCACTTTTTGTGAGCAATGAATGACAAAAAGAGAGAAGATTTTGTTCAAAGATAGCAATATAATTTGAGAATGTACTAGTCGAGAGTACATTTCGTTTAAACGCTATCTCTAAAAACTTTGATTAAGAAAAAAGTTTTGTATATTTGCAAAGAAAAACTTTCTTTGCGGAGAGAGGTTTGTTACGAACAAAGTTTGGGATGGGAAGCTCTGCTCCCGTTTCTAGCTAATAAAGATGAGAAACAAAGACCTATAACTATGCCTGTATATCCTTCGGAACAGCAGCGAACAGACGTTCGCAACAATGTGATAACTACAGCGGCAGAGTTGTTTCGACAACTCGGCATACGCAATGTGACAATGGACGACATCGCCCATCGGCTCACTATGTCGAAGCGCACGCTCTATCAATTGTTTGCCGATAAGGAGGAGTTGCTTTTGGCTTGTTGCAAGCAACACGACCAAGAAGCTTGCGAGCGGTTGGGTGAAATGGTGAAATCGTTCGACAATGTGTTGGAGTTTTTGCTCACCATGTTCTCCATCAAACTGAAGGAGCTCAACGAAACCACGCCCAGTTTTTGGCGCGACATCTGCAAATACCCTCGTGTGGTGGAGTATATTGACCAGCAGAAACGCCAGCAAGAGCAAGAAGCCGTGGAGTTTTTGCAAAAAGGCATTGAGCAGGGCGTGTTTCGCAAAGATGTTAATTTTCAAATTGTGGTGTATCAGCTCAATGCAGGCATGGACACCATGGTGCATTCCGAATTTTTAGAGAAGTTCTCTCAAGTGGAAGTGTTTTTCAACACACTCATTCCCTACATTCGCGGCTGCTCCACCCACAAGGGCATTGACATGATCGACGAATTCTTGGCGCAGCACCGTTTTGTGGGTAAAGACTCACTTTAGACCTGTTCGTTACAAAAATGTGACAAAAAGACCGATCAATCAGAAAATAAAAAGTATCTTTGCAATGACAAGTCTAAACGGTTAGGCTTGTCGCCTTTATAAACAGTTATCTCAAACAAAACTTATAAAACGAATCATATCATGGAACAAAAGGATTTGCAGCATATTGCCAGCCAATTCAAAATTAAAGGCACCGTGGCCGAAGTGAAGCCCTTGGGCAATGGTCTTATCAACACCACCTACAAGGTGACAACCGCCGAGAGCGACGCTCCCGACTACGTGCTTCAGCACATCAACACGGCCATCTTCCCCGATGTTGACATGTTGATGAGCAACATTGTGGCCGTCACTCGCCAAATCCGTAAAAAACTCGAAGAAAACCACACCGAGGACATCGACCGCAAGGTGCTTGAATTCGTTCCCTGCAACGATGGTCACTACTACTATTTGCACGACGGAAAATATTGGCGCATCATGGTGTTCATTCCCGACACTGTTTCCAAGTCGGGCGTAAGTCCTGAAAGTTCCTACATTGTGGGCGAAACCTTTGGCGACTTCCAAGCCAAGTTGGCCGACATTCCCGAAACCTTGGGCGAGACTATTAAAGACTTCCACAACATCGAGTTCCGCCTGCAGCAGTTCCACGATGCCGTAAAGGCCGATAAAGTGGGCCGTGTGGCTGGTGTGAAAGACATTATCGACGAAATTGAAAAGCGTGCTGAGAGCATGTGTCGTAGCGAGCGCCTCTATCGCGAAGGCAAACTTCCCAAGCGCATTTGTCACTGCGACACGAAGGTTGACAACATTCTTTTCGATAAAGACGACAGTGTGCTTTGCGTTATCGACCTCGACACGGTGATGCCCAGTTTCATTTTCTCCGACTTTGGCGACTTCCTTCGCTCTGCTGCCAACACGCAGCCCGAAGATAGCCCCGAATACGACAAAATTGAGTTCCGCATGGACATTTTCAAAGCCTTCACCGAGGGTTATTTGAAGACGGCCAGTGCCTTCCTTACCCCCATCGAAATTGAGAATCTGCCCTACGCAGCCACTCTCTTCCCCTACATGCAGCTCGTTCGCTTCTTTGCCGACTACCTCGATGGCGACAACTACTACAAGATTCAGTATCCTGACCACAACCTTGTGCGCTCAAAGAATCAGCTCACTCTTTTGCAGCGTGCTGAAGAGAAGATTCCCGAAATGGAAGCCTTTATTAAGGAGCAACTGAGCAAATAGCCGAAAGTATCGTTTTCCATTTATTCATAACTTTGTGCACCCATGCTTTAGTCTATATTGACTAAAGATGGGTGCTTTTTCGTGGATGCATTCAGAAAAAGGCCTTCAACATCCATTCCCAAACGGGTAGAATATGAATGAATTTATCCTCCGTGGTTACTTCTTCCTTTTCCTCCATTGTGAGAATGTAGCCTTCGCTGAGTTGGTAGGCATTTAGTGCTTCTAACAGGCCTTCGATTTCCCTTTTTCGCGTTTTCTCTTCCTTCATGCTTACCGTCACTTGATAGGCTTGCGTCACCCTCACACCTTCACGCACCACGAAATCGCACTCCTTCTTGTCGGCGTGATAATACACACTATAACCTCTTCGTTTCAGTTCGATAAAAACGGCGTTTTCTAGCTTCACACCTACATTATCGGTGGCGTTAAACCCCACTCGGCTAATGATGGCGTTGTCGATGAAGTAAACCTTTTTCGGACTGAGCATTTGCGTTTTTACTGAGGGTGCAAATTTTAGCAATTGAAAAATCATATAGGTTTGCTGAATGTATTCCAAGTAATTCTTAATGGTTCTAGCGTGTCGTATGCCGATGGTTTTGCCTAGTGAACTATAGGTGATGCGCTTGGTGGCATTACTGGCCAGGTAGAAGGTGAGTTTTTGAATTTCTTTTTCGTTCGTCAGTCCGTTGCGCGCCATCACATCTCGATAAACAATGCTTTCGTAAAGCGACGAAAGGTAGCGTGTGGAGCCCGTTTGAAGGTATTTCGGGAATCCACCTCTTTCCAAATAGTTGCGAAAGTGTCCTAACATAATGGCTCGGCTCGACAGAAGATAAAAATCTTTTTGTGTGGGGGCGAGTTGCTCTAGTTTAAGATATTCGGTAAAAGAGAAGGGAAACACCTCCACCGCAATGTAGCGCCCCGTGAGGTGGGTGCCTAACTCTTTGCTCAGCATTCGAGCATTTGAGCCAGTCACCACCACTTTGTTTCCTTCGTTATAGAGCCGTCTTACGAAGGTCTCCCAGCCCTCAATGTTTTGTATCTCGTCGAAATAGTAGGTGTGTTGTTCGCCAAATAGTTCAAAAAAACACTCTTGCAATACGGCAAAATCTTCTAGCTTGAAGTTGACTAAACGTTCATCGTCGAAGTTGAAGAAAAAGTCCTTTTCTTCCAGTTTTTCGCGCAGTTGTTGCAACAACACCGACTTTCCACATCGTCTGATACCCGTAATGATGAGAATCTCTGAGGTACTGAGCCATTCCTTTTCCAAGTATCGGGGAATGGCCCCCTCCACCAATCGTTTGCAGTTCTCTTG
>CAVKKI010000019.1:0-19775 GCA_963656725.1 Oribacterium sp.
GGTGATGGCTTCGCGATCCATGTGCTGACCGATGAACACAAGCTTCTGCATGCGGTCGCCATAGGTGTCATCCCAATCGCGGGCCACTTGCGGATTTTGCTTTTTAAAGGCTTCAAGTTCGTCGGCGGGCATGGTGGCATACCAACGGCCGGCTTGGCTGAGCGACACTTGCTTGCCGGCTTGCTCAAACACGTAGCACATGTCGGGCTCAGAGGCAAAGTAGCACATGCCTTTGCAACGAATTACGCTGGCAGGCCATAAGCGAGCCACGAATTGGTCGAACTCGGTCATATCAAACGGTTCGCGACATTGATAAACGAAGGTGCTGATGCCATATTCTAATGCCTCGCCCTCTTCTTCATTTTCCAATCCGTGGTGATGGTGGTGATGGCAGTGGCAATGGCTGTGGTCGTGGTGATGAGAGTGATGTTCGTGCTCGTCATTGTCGTCATCGTGGTCGTGATGATGATGATGCTCATGGTGTTCGTCCTCCTCATCGTGGTGATGGTGATGCTCGTGCTCTTCGTGCTCCTCGTCTTGCGTGTCGCCCTCCACAGCTTCTACCCAAGTGGCAGAAGTGGCCACGGCTTCAAAGTCGAACTTATGGCTATTAACCAACTGGTCGAGATCTACATCGCAATAGTCGCAAGTAATAAAGTCGGCCTTAGGCTGCAGTTCGCGCAAGATGGCCTTAATTTGCTGCAATTCGGCGGGTGTTACCTCTGAGGCTTTATTGAGAATGATGGTGTTGCAAAACTCCACCTGTTGAATAACGAGGTTGGCCAAGTCGTCTTCATCCTTATCGTTGCGGGTGAGATTGGTGCCCGCAGCAAATTCATCACGTAGGCGAAGGGCATCGACCACCGTGACAATTGAGTCGAGTTTAGCCACGCCGTGAGCGGCCAAGTTGGGATACATGGTGGGGTAAGCGCAAATGCTCTGCGCAATGGGCGCCGGCTCGCAAATGCCACTGGCCTCAATCACAATGTAGTCGAAGCGCTGCTCATTTACAATATCGCTGAGTTGCTGCACAAGGTCCATTTTCAGCGTGCAGCAAATGCAGCCGTTTTGCAAAGGCACAAGGCTGTCGTTGCCTTCGTTCACAATGCCGCCTTGAGCAATGAGGCTTGCATCAATGTTCACCTCGCCAATATCGTTGACAATCACGGCAAACTTAATGCCTTTTTGGTTTGAAAGTATGCGGTTGAGTAAAGTGGTTTTTCCGCTTCCTAAATAACCGGTGAGCAGAAGCACCGGAGTTTCTTTTACTGACATTTTTTTGTGTTTAAGTTTTCGGTGAGCGAAATTAGCCAATATCTCAGTGACAACGAAATTTTAGGCCTCATTTTTTTCAGAAATAGCAAGTGCGAACAAGCCTTTTGTTTTCACTTTTCCATTTTTAAAGGCAATGCTCGGTGCAAATGGATTGTTTTTTGTACTTTTGCACCGGTGTGCGCAAACCTTGCCAAATTGCGCAATTAGGAAGTTACCACTTCTAAGCACATTACAACAAACACCTATTATTATATATAACAATAATGACAAAGCGTAAGATTCAATTCAGTCTTGTCTATCGCGACATGTTCCAGAGCAGCGGCAAATTTCAGCCCCGCAAGGACCAATTGGAGCGCATAGCACCTGTGATTATAAAGATGGGATGCTTCGCCCGTGTAGAAACCAATGGCGGCGCCTTTGAGCAAGTGAACCTTCTTTATGGCGAAAACCCCAACCAAGCCGTTCGCGCTTTCACCAAGCCTTTTAACGAAGTGGGCATTAAAACGCACATGCTCGACCGCGGCCTTAACGCGCTGCGCATGTTCCCCGTGCCGGCCGATGTGCGCAAACTCATGTATAAGGTGAAGCACGCACAGGGCGTGGACATCACTCGCATTTTCTGCGGACTGAACGATGTGCGCAACATCATCCCCTCTATTAAATATGCCCTCGAGGGCGGCATGACGCCTCAGGCCACCCTTTGCATCACCAACTCGCCCATTCACACGGCCGAATATTATGCAAACATCGCTGACCAGCTCATTGAAGCCGGTGCGCCCGAAATTTGCTTGAAAGACATGGCCGGCATTGGTCAGCCCGCTATGTTGGGCAAACTCACGAAGATGATTAAGGACAAGCATCCCGAAATCATCATTGAGTATCACGGTCACTCTGGTCCTGGCCTCAGCATGGCCAGCATTCTCGAAGTGTGCCGCAACGGCGCCGATGTAATCGACACTGCCATTGAGCCGTTGTCGTGGGGCAAGGTTCACCCCGACGTAATCTCCGTGCAGTCAATGTTGAAACACGCTGGCTTCGACGTGCCCGAAATCAACATGGACGCCTACATGGAGGCGCGCAAGTTGACCCAAGAGTTTATCGACGATTTCTTGGGCTACTTCATGAACCCCGCCAACAAGCTGATGAGCTCTCTACTCTTAGGCTGCGGCCTTCCCGGTGGCATGATGGGCTCTATGATGGCCGACCTCACCGGTGTGATGGGCGCCATCAACAACAACCGCAAGGCAAAGGGCGAAGCCGAACTTTCGGAAGACGAATTGCTCGTAAAGCTCTTCAACGAAGTGGCCTACGTTTGGCCTCGCGTGGGTTACCCACCTTTGGTAACTCCCTTCTCGCAATACGTAAAAAACATTGCCTTGATGAATTTGCTCACCGAGTCGATGGGCAAGCCTCGCTACAGCATGATGGACAACTCCATTTGGGGCATGATTTTGGGCAAGAGTGGCCGTTTGCCCGGCGAGGTGGCTCCCGAAATCAAAGAGCTTGCTAAGGAAAAAGGCTTTGAGTTTACCGACGCCGACCCGCAGAGCTATTATCCCGACGATTTGGCTCGTTTCGAGAAAGAGATGGAAGAAAACGGTTGGGAGCGTGGCGAAGACGACGAAGAACTCTTTGAGTTTGCCATGCACGAAACGCAGTATCGCGACTACAAGAGCGGCGCAGCTAAAAAACGCTTCTTGGCCGACCTTCAGGCTGCCAAAGACAAGGCTGGCGCTAGCGGCATGAGCCTTGAAGAGGCCACTGCCTTCAAACACGCCAAGGCCGACGCCGTGGTGGCTCCCGAAAGCGGCACACTGTTATGGGAAATTGGTGGCGACGGCGAATGCGTGAAGAGCATTGAGCCTTTCATCGGTAAGGAATATACCGAAGGCGAACGCTTCTGCTACATTGAAAACACGCACGGACAAATTCTCGAAGTGGCTGCCGCACTAGGTGGTAAACTCGTGGAGATTAACGCCAAGCAAGGCGCACGCGTGAACAAGGGCGACGTGATTGCCTACGTGCAGCGCGCTGAATAAGCACCCGTTCCATACAATTATATTTGTAAAGGCTATTTTGCATTGAGCAAGATAGCCTTTATTTTATACACAGTTCTATTTAAAGGCGGGCTGAAAGCCCGCCCTTAAAGGAAAGAGCCGTGAATTTTATAGAAAAACACCGAGCAATGTTTGCCCACGCCTTATAGCTTTCTTAACTTTGCACCCCAAAAGAACAAAAACTAAACTACGATTTACTAGAGAACGCACTGAATAAAAAAGTATGGAAACAAAAATGTCGCTTAAGCACTGGCTGTCGCTATTGGGCCTCACCTTCGCCACCTTCATCTTCAACACCTCAGAGTTTGTGCCCATTGGGCTTCTCTCTGACATACAAAAAGATTTTCACCTCACCGAAGCCACAGTGGGCATGCTCATTTCGGTGTATGCCTGGGCGGTGATGATTTTGTCGTTGCCCTTGATGCTGATGGTGTCGAAAATGGAAATGAGAAAATTGATGCTATGGATGCTGGGGTTGTTCACCCTGTTTCAAGTAGGCTCGTTTCTCTCCACTAACTACGCCATGCTGATGGCCTCGCGCCTTGGGGTGGCCTGCACACACTCCATCTTTTGGTCCATCATCTCGCCCTTGGCCGTGCGCATCGTGCCCGAAAAATACCGTTCTGTTGCACTAAGTATGGTGGTGACGGGTTCGTCTATCGCTATGATCCTAGGTATGCCCCTGGGTCGCGTCATTGGTTTGCATGTGGGTTGGCGCGTCACCTTCCTGAGCATTGGTTTGTTTTCAGCCTTCACCTTCCTTTATTTGGCTTGGCGACTGCCCAAAGTGCCGAGCCGTGGCGGTTTTTCACCTAAAAAGCTACCTGCGCTGCTCAAGCAACAAGGCGTTACGGGACTCTATTTATTTACATTGCTGATATCCTCCTCATTCTACGTGACCTACTCCTACATTGAGCCCTTCCTCAAACAAGTGGGTCAGTATCCCGACTCCACTGTCACGTTAATGCTCATGATTTTTGGTGCGGCCGGATTGTTGGGCAGCATCGTCTTCTCGAAATTCTACAACCGCAACCGCAAGCGCTTCATCACCTTCATTGTTGCCTCATCGTCGCTCTGTTTATTGCTGATCTACCCCTTCTCGGGCAATTTTGCCCTAACGTTGGCCGTGTGCGCCGTGTGGGGCATGGCCTCAACGGCCTATAACGTGGCTATGCAGTCGAACGTGATTCTCATCACCTCGGCCGAAAGCACCTCGGTGGCCATGTCGATTTTCTCGGGCATCTTCAACCTTGGCATTGGTAGCGGCGCCTTCTTTGGCGGACAAATCTGCACGCACGCCTCTATAGCCTACATTGGTTTTGCGGGCGCTTTGTTGGGCTTCATCGGCTTAGGTTATTGGGCCTTGCGCCTAGGCAGCAGAGTGTAGGTCCAGAGGTTTATTTTTTTTCAATTCAAACAGTCATGACACGTAAGCGAAAATACATTCTTTTCAGCGTGGCCGCGGCCCTCGTTGCGCTGGTTGCGCTTCTCACGTTTCTGCCCCTCACCTCCACACACGACCAGCTAAAGGCCATTTGCCGTGTGAAGGTGCGAGGTTGCTATGAAGTGAAGTGCGACAGCTTGCACACGCTCTATCTTTCGCTGCGTGCCGACTCGCTGCAACAAGGCAGTTGCACGGCCGATGAGGTGGAACAAACGGCGGAAGGCTCGGGTGCATTCGTGTCGAACGTGGGCGATGTGGTGACGAGCGACTCGGTGTGGCAGTCGGCCCAAGAAAAGTTGTCGACTCAGCAATTGCAACAACGCCTGGCCTTGCTCGACACCCTGCAAAGCCAACGCCTCGAAACCTTACGCGAGGAGAAAAAAGAACTGGACTATTACGCGCAAAAACACTCTGTGGCCGACGATGGCTACAACGATGTGATGGCCTATCGCGCGCAACTAGAAAAGCGCATTAACGAGGCCGACAGCACCCAGTTGCTCGTGAGAGAAGCGCTTAAAAAGCCCAAGCTCACGGCTCAGCTACACGCTTGCGCTGAAGTGCGCTGCGCCACCGACACCTCGCACTACGAGGCCACTTTGCGCGCCCATCGCCACGGTTTATTGCTGTTGCAACTCAACTCGAAGCAACTGCCTCGAGGCTGCCAACGCTTCTCGGTGTTTCGTTGGGGAGCGCACGCTGCGGGAAGTCAACTCTTGGCCTACAACGACCTAGGCGAGCAATCGGTGGGAACGGCTCCCGAGGCCATCAAAAAAGGAACTACCTTATTTGAAGCCGTGGAAGGAGGTGTCTACGTTAACTCCTCTCACCATCTGTGCGGTGTGAAGCGTGGCGGCCAATGCGTGTCGGCCTACCAAGTGGCTCGTTTGCTGCGCAGTGTGCATTGCTGGCCCATGTGGTGGTGGGTGAACCTAAAGGCTTGGTGGCAACGCATTTGGGAAAGCGAGAAGCAAAACACGCCGCAGTTGGCGCAAAGCAAACTGCAATGCGTAAAAATCACTTTGGCCGACACACTGAACTACGAGGGTCAGGTGCTTTTTCAAGGAAAAACGCCTCATCTTCACGGCTATGGCCGCCTCTCTACCCCCGACGGCTCTTACTGGATAGGCGTTTGGGAAAACGACACACTAAAAAACGGCAAATGTCAACTGGCAAGCGGAGCCGTGTTTGAAGGTAGCTTCAACACGCTTGGGCAAGCTAACGGAAAATGCCGAGAGTATGCCGCCAATGGAGAATACTACGAAGGAGATTTTGTGAACGGCAAGCGCACGGGCCACGGCTTCAGCACCCAAAGCCGCCGAATGGTGCGCTGCGGGGAATGGAAAAACAATGTGTTTAAGGGCGAGCGCATGATGTACACCCCCAACCGCATTTACGGCATCGACCTTTCGCGACACCAACACGAGAAAGGCAAGAAGAAATACTCCATTAACTGGGGGCAACTGCGCATCACGAGTCTGGGTACGGGCCGTCGCGTGCAGGGCGCAGTGAACTACCCCGTGTCGTTTGCCTATATCAAATCGACCGAAGGGAAGTCCGTCTACAATAAATATTATGCCAACGACGTGAAACAAGCCCGCGCTCACGGCATCGCCGTTGGCACCTACCACTTTTTCAGCACCACCAGCACTGGCACAGAGCAAGCTGCCTACTTTTTGAAAATGTCGTGGATTGCCGCAGCCGACCTTCCGCCCGTGCTCGATGTGGAACCGCTTCCTTCGCAAATCGAAAAAATGGGCGGCAAGGAGGCTTTGTTTCGCGAAATGCTCACTTGGTTGCGCTTGGTAGAAAGGAGACACGGCAAGCGCCCCGTGCTCTACGTCAGCCAGCAGTTCGTCAACAACTATTTAGTGCATGCCCCCGCCCAATTGCGCAACTACGAGGTTTGGATTGCACGCTACGGCGAATACAAGCCCTACGTTAAATTGCTTCACTGGCAACTCACGCCCTACGGTCGGGTAACAGGCATTCACGGAGAGGTGGACATTAACGTGTATAATGGCACGAAAGAGCAATTTGAAAGCTACAAAAAGGGAGCGGCAACGAAGTAAGTTTACTTGAAAACGAAATAGGCTTGCATAGCAACAATGTAAACCAAAACAAGTAGGGATTAAAAGAAATCATCCCTCAAAAACAACTTTGTCATTACCTTTTTTCTCACATTTTTAATCCATTTATGCGATGCACAGCGCTGTGCATCGCATTTTTTTTGCACACCATTCTCACTTTCAAGCCACTTATTCACATTTTTCGTCCGCTTACGCCAACGGCGTCTTAATTAGCTTGAAATGAATGTTTAATTATTCTAACTTTGTAAACGTTATATAGCCATTATGTTTACACTTTATGGCCTTCAAAGGCATACTATTTTGTCGTTCAATCCGACAGAAATCTCTAAATAGACGACAGATAAGCCTTTGTAAGATAAAAAATCATTAATTATGATGAGGCATACCTATAAACGTCTAACTACCTTTGCCACACGCTTATACACTGATTTTTACAAATATAGAGAATAACAAACATAAATATCCTAATCCTAACACACAAACACGATGGGAAAAGAAACTACCAAGAAGCATAGCCCAGAAGCTATGCACACGTTATCGTTTACGAAGGGCATGCCCGCCACGGGCATTGCCGCACGTGCTTATTTCGCAGCTTGCGCCCGCCATGCAAGTGCGCTTGCACTTTTTGGGCTGATGCTCTGCCCCGTGCCAATGATGGCCAACAAAGTCAAAATGGCCAGCAACGTGCTGCCTAGCGGCATGATCACTGAAACAACCGACTCTATTGGCAGCAGCGAGAGCGGCAAGGTGGACACTGGAGACACGAGTGAAGCAACGCCCGACACCATTCCTTATAGCCGCTTCTTAGAGAAGAACTATTGGATGTCGCCAAGCCAGGAAGCAGGAACTACCAACTATCAGGCTTGGGAAATTGTGTGTCAACGCCCCACAAAATTAAGTCTTAGCTACACTTGTAATAATTACTACAACACATTTAAGGTAACGCTCAACGACAGTACTCTTATTGAGCACGGTAATTGGAATAGCTATCGTAATTATTATAATGAAATTGTATTGCCCGCAGGTCGCCACACGCTGAGAGCTTCCTATTATTCGCGCTACGATAATATTTATGAAGAGGGAGAAACTCCTAGCTACTACGCCGAAATGCACCTGGCCATTGCGGACGACCAGCTCAAGGCAACAGCCTATTTAGGAGCCTTCGACGATAGAGCCGGACTTAAGCAAGAGTTGCAAACAGCACTCGATAATTATAGCGTTGACCCTAAGAATGATGCGCTCTACGCCGCTTTGTCTGCCGCCTATAATAAGGTGTGCAAAGCAAACAACTATGCGCTTCTCATTGAGAAAGACCTCGTGGTGGCCGACTCTATTCTTAACGTAGGCGCATACGTTGACATTTCAGAGGCCGTGGCTTTGGCACGTGCGCTCAATGCCGAGACCTCAACGAGTGAAGATTACATTGCAGCCTTTGAAGCACTCGAAACGAGCATCGCGGTGCAGGTGTCGAGCAACCTGTCGGTGGATGATTGGACGTTTAACACAAATTCTTATGTTGGAATAGACGACTATCTCTACCATCTCGACACCGATAATAAGGTTGCCGCCTTTGCAGGATTTCCTGATTATAACATTGATGTAGAAGATTTAGTGATTCCCTCCACCGTGCGCTATAACGACGAAACCTATGCGGTGGTGTGCCTCTACAACAATCGGTATCGAGAGCAACGCAAAATACGCACTATCACTCTGCCCCGCACACTGCGCCAAATTGCCGACTATGGACTGGCTTATTACTACGGCGTTACCGACATTGAAATCCCCGCTAACGTGGAGCGAATGGGACAGAATGTGTTCTATTACGACACCAGTTTAAAGAACATCAAAGTGAATGCCGTGGTGCCGCCCACTTTGGGATCGTTAGGAACAGGTCAAAGATACTATGATAACTATGATGATTATGAATATACAAAATTCAAAATTACCATTCCCCGCGAAAGTTTCCACGCTTACCGCCTTGTCAGTGCATGGAACACCAACTATAACGTGCTTATTGGCGGTGACGAAGGCGTGACGGTTAGCACGGGCAAACTTGCCGCAGGCGACCTTGGCCACGTAGTGGTGGAAGAAGCCGGCTACTTGCAGGAGGTGAATAAACTCATCATTGAAGGCGAACTCAACAGCGATGACTGGAGCAAGATTTCGCAAATGACCAACCTCACAGAACTTGACCTTTCGAAAGCCTTAATTGACGAAATTCCTAACAGTGCCTTCGAAGGCCGTTGGGCTATCAACAAAGTGGAGTTGCCCTCTACGCTTAAAAAGATTGGCACTTATGCTTTCCAAGAAACGGGCCTTACCTCAGTAAACATTCCCAATGGAGTGAACACCATTGGCGAACGAGCTTTTAGAAGAGTGAAAGCTTTGGAAGAGGGCAACCTTCCCGATAGCCTCACCACCATGGGGCGCTATGCTTTTAATGAATGCCGCAGACTGAAAGCCATCAACATTCCGAAGAAATTGAAGGACATTCCCTTCTACACCTTCTATGGTTGTCGCGCTTTAGAGAATGTGGAATTTCACGATAGCATCACCTCGATTGGCGATTACTCGTTTAGCGATTGCAACCTTAAAGAGGTGATTATTCCTAGCTCCGTAAGTTGGATTGGCAGCTATGCTTTCAATGCCAGCAACCTGCAGAAAGTGACCCTCAATGAGGGATTGGTTGACATTTGGAATTACGCTTTCGCCAACAACCCCATCGACACAATCAGTTGTCCTAGTACGCTGAAAAACATCTACGGCCATGCATTCCAAGACTGCACTAGCCTATCTAAAGTAAGCCTCAACGAAGGCCTTGTGCTTATTGATGGTTATGCTTTCGGCAGCAACAAATCGCTCAAAGAAATTGTGCTGCCTAGTTCGCTTGAGAAATGCTATGGTTATGCGTTTGCTGGTTGCGACAGCCTCGTTACCATCGAAGCACGCTCAGTGATGCCGCCCACCACGAATAATGATTGTCCTTTAACCAATGTCGACGCTACAAAAACGGTGCTCTACGTGCCTGTGTGGAGTTTGGCCGCTTATCAGTTGGCCACGGGGTGGAATCAATTCTACACCTTCCGCACCTCCGACTTCATGCCGCAATATATTAAGGTGAACAAGGACTTCTACTTCACCCTACGCGATGAACTCGACACAGACTATCGCCCCGACATCGAGATGACTTACTCAAACAACACACTCACCGACTCGCAAGGCGACACCGACTATGAGCACGGCAATCTCACCATTAGCGGACGCAGCAAATTGGCTGTGAACAACTTCAGCATGGTGGTTTCGCCCTACGCTAAATACAAATACGAGGGATACAATAATTATTATTATGGCTACCGCACAAGCATTTTGCCCACTAGCCTCATCGTTAAAGGCGAAATGCGTGCCGAGAACGTAACGCTCAACCTTTGGAACACCACTCAACGTTGGCAATTCGTTTCGTTCCCCTTCGATGTAAAGGTGAGCGACATTGTGCCCGTTGACAGCACCACTTCGTGGGTTATTCGCAGCCATTCGGGTGCGGAACGTGCCGCGGGCAACACCTCGAATGTGTGGCAAAACCTCACGGCCGACGATGTGTTGGAAGCTGGCAAGGGCTACATCATGCAGTGTTACAAGCCTAGCGACAACAATGGCAGTTACGAGGCCGCTCAATTCACGGTAACGCCTCTCACCACCACCGTCAACCGTCAGCAAATATTCAATGCCGACGACCGCACCGTGGCACTCGAAGAGCACTTGGCCGAGTTTGAGCACAATCGCAGCTGGAACCTCATCGGTAACCCCTACCCCAGCTATTTCGACACCCGCTTCCTCGACTTCGAAGCACCTTTCATGGTGTGGAACAGCTACCAGCAAAACTACGAAGCTTATAGTCCCGTTGACGATAGCTACATTCTGGCTCCCTCTGAGGCCTTTTTCGTGCAGCGCCCCGTGGATCAGGAGAACATCGTATTCCTTAAAGACGGACGCCAAACCGACCGCTATGCCCGCACCCTTGTGGAAGAAGAAGCAGCTAGCGCTCCGCAACGCATCAAGGCCGCACAAGACAATCACGAAACGGCCACACCGCGCACCGTGTTTAACTTCACTTTGAGCCGTGACGGACAAATGGCCGACCGCACTCGCGTGGTTATTAACGAAGCAGCTAGCATGAATTATGACATGAGCCGCGACGCTGCCAAGTTTGCCGCCACCGACGCTGCCGTGTCGCAAATCTTCACCTTCAACGCAGGCACGCGCTATGCCATCAACGAGCGTCCGTTCGACACGGGTCAGGCGTTGCTCGGCCTTCACTTCGGAGCCGATGGCACTTACACCATTGCACTTAACGGTCAACCCGACGGAGAGGTTACTTTGGAGGACCGTCTCACAGGCAATAGCGTGAAACTGACCGACCAAACCGACTACACCTTCACTGCCAAGGCTGGCGACGTGACCGACCGCTTTGTGCTCCACTTCGACGCTGTAGCCACAGGCATCCACGCTGCTATCACAGGCGAAGAAGGGGAAGCCGAAAGCACTTACACCCTCGACGGCCGCAAGGTGAGCAGCCCCACTGCTCCCGGCCTCTACATAAAGGGTGGCAAGAAGGTGATTAAGAAGTAATTAAGAGTTTAAAGGTTCATATATTAAGCATGCAGACGGGACTGTAGGGCATCTTTGCCCTACTCCCCGCCAGTATGTCAACCCTAACTCAACTCACACTACACACACAAATGAACAGATTATTATTCATCCTAATAGCTTGGCTCAGTGCCCTTGCGATGTCAGCGCAAACCGAGGGCTACAACCCGAGCAATCCGCCACTGCCCAATTTCCCCGAGGCAGACACCACGCACTACTACACGCTGCGTGTGGTGAGTTCGCCCGCCACAAGCGGCTGCGTCAGCACCAACGGTGGCACGAAATACACCGCAGGGCAGAAGGTAGGAATTTACGCCTACGAAAGCAACGGCATGAAGTTTCAATACTGGGTGGATGGTGAAGGCAACACGCTTTCCACCTCCCGCAGTCTTGTCTACACCATGCCCGCACACGATGTAGAAATCACGGCCGTGTTTAGCTATCAGCCTACCACGCCTTCGCTCCCCGACTTTCCAGAAGCCGAAACGCCCACTTACCAGCTCAACATAGGCACGAAGCCAGCCGGAGCAGGTTCGTTTAACACGAATGGGTACAAATACGAAGCCGGTACGAGCATCAATCTCTACGCCTACACCAACAGCAACTTTGAGTTTATTTGCTGGACGAACGCCGCTGGCGACACGCTCTCTACGGCACGCAGTTTCTACTACACCATGCCCGCAGCCAATGCGCAGCTCTACGGGCACTATCGTTACAACCCCTCTAACCCGAAAAATCCTAGGCGCAACGCCTACGATGCCGACGATGGCATTGCCATTATCGACGATTTCACCGCAGGCGATGTAACGGGGGCCATCTATGAATTGCTTGGCAACAACACCTCTGGGCTGAGCAAGATTATTGTGGCTGGAAACATCACTAACAACGACTTCTCTATAGCCAACAACTACAGCGCTTGCGCCGAGGTGGACTTGAGTCGCACCTACGGGGTGAACACCGTGCCAAGCTATTGCTATCAGTCGAACACTCACTTGAGCCGTTTGCTATTGCCCTCGTGCATCACCCGCATCGGCAGCTATGCCTTCAGCGAAGCTACTTCACTGTCAGAACTTACCTGCTTGGCCACTACGCCACCCACGCTCAACAGCAACGTGTTTAACGGAGTGACCAAGGGCCTCATTGTGTTTGTGCCGAAAGCCTCGGTCGAGATTTACGAGAAAGCCGATGGTTGGAAAGACTACGTGGCCGATGGCACAATCATCATTATGCCCGTGCAGAAGAACGTGGCTAGCCTTGAGGTGAACTTGCCCAGCGAGTGTGCCGACGGACGCTACAAGAACATGCCCCTCGAACTCATCAACGTGAAAACGGGCCAACGCCTGCGCTACGTGGTGACCGACCGCATTAACTACACCTTCAACACCTTGATGCGCGACACGCGCTACGTTTGCTTGCTGCGCAACCAACAAGGCGCTGAATTGGCTCGCACCGACACCATTAAGATTGAGGAAGAAAACCAAAGTGTGACTTTTGCTCTCGATCAGATGAAGCAATTGCGCACTGTGAGTGCCCGCATTCAAGCTGGCGCTTCCGACCTCACCTCGCAAGCCACCATTAATTGGTTATCAACCGACGGAGGCTATTTGGCGCAAGGCTCCGACCTCACCAATCAGGTGGCTGGCACGAGCGTGAAGTGCAGCGTGAGCCTTCCGCAAAGTGTGGCTATGGAATATGCCTTGCCCGCCGACACCATTTATGAAGTGGTAGAGGGCGACAACTTGCTAAGCATCAGCCTCAGCCCGCTGCCTAAGCTCACCCTCACGGGCCGCGTCATCGACCGCGACACGCAGCAAGGTGTGAGCGGCGTGACCGTTACGCTGAGCCAAACGCTCAACAGTCGCTACACGAAAGCCATCACCGCACGCACCAATCAGAGTGGCGATTACACGCTCGATGCATTCGGTGCTCCCTCTGTGCTTACCTATGCTCTTACCGACTATGTGAGCCGCACCGACACCCTTCCCGATAGTCTCATCACCCTAACTCAAGCGCAGTTGCCCAACGTGCTGCTCAAGCCCATTCAGGGAGCGCGCATCACCACTCGCTACAGCTACACTACGAGCGTGGCCCAAGGCACGCAAGCTGAGGTGAAGGATTACTACGAGGACTATCAGAACGTCAACTTCACGCTCTACAACGAAACGGCTCAACGCGCCATCACGCAGTTTAGCGTGCAATATCCCGAAATCGTATTGCAAGAAGACGTGAACGAGGGCGACTCCATCACCCTCACCGCTCAAAGCAAAAGCGATGCCTTCATGCCCGTCACCACAGGCGGCCGCATCAGTTCCGATCTCGACCTCACTGTGGAAGTGCCCATTAAGCAGTTGGGTGGCATCCGTGCGGTGTACACCACCACTGAGAATCCCCGCTTGCTTGGCATTCTCTACGATGCCAACGGCAACTTGCTGGGCAAATACACTTACACTAGCTCCGAACTCAACATCAGCGGATTGAAAGATGGTCAGTACACCCTCGTCACGATGGGCGAGAGCGACTTCTTTAATTCGGTTTACAACCTGGTGCAATTCGACCAAGCGGGCCTTGTAAACGGCACCGACTACGTGGCCAACCGCGTCAACGTGAGCAGTGGCATCATCACTCCGGCCAAAAACGCCGTGGTGCCTTTCTTCGACGAGAGCAAGTTCTACTACACAGGCTCAAACACCTCGTTCACTGCCAACAAGAGCAGCATTGTGGCTGGCAGTTACCTCACCTTCACCGCCAAGGTCGACTTTAAGAGTGTTTATGCCGACAACGTGTCGGGCGTGAACATCAAGGTTGAACTGCCCGAAGGCTCCACCTTCGTCGATGGTTCTGTGATGGTTGGCTCTGCCGTGTCGTTCTATCAGCTCAAGGGCAACACACTCACCGTGCCTCTCGACAACAGTCACCTCACCGACCGCGTGCGCTTCTGCGTCATTCCCACCCAAAGCGGCACCTTTGCCCCCAACGCCTCTGTGGCCTTCCGCCTCAAGGGCAAGGAGATGGTGCAACCCATTGGCGCGGCGCAATATGACGTGCAGAATGTGTCGATTCGTGTGCCTTCACGCAGTCGTAGCCGTGAAATCGTAATAAGCGGTGTGGCACAATCACGCTCAGAGATTTCTATTTACGATGGCACAGAACTCATCGGCACGACCAAGGCGCTAGCCAACGGATATTGGTCGGCCACTTGTCAATTGGCATCGGCTTACAACCTCACCGAGCATAGCATCAGTGCTAAAATAGTTGCTACAAACGACATAGAGATGACCACCGAGACTCAAACCTGCACCTACGACGAAGAATATGTGGAGGTTAAATCAGTCAATATGTCGTTCTACAATTCTGGCTCTAACAAGGGAATCACCTGGAACTTTGTAAACCAAACCACAGACGCATCTTCCTATAGTATCACAGGCGAATCGCTCTTTACTTTTGTGGTAAAATTCACCTCACCCGACTCCACCGGACTTAATGATGTTGTCGTTAACGTGTTTACAAACGATGGAGGTGTAACTGAAGTGCCTTGCCGCTTTAATGAGCAACAAGGCTATTGGGTTGGTTCACAGAAATTCAACACAAGCGCACTTCCCACCAATGTTAGCGTAGACTACACTTTCTTTAGTCCCGTTGTGGGTTCACGCTCATTCGTGCAAGACGCTACAAACTTTATTGTAGCCGATTTCAACGATACGAAGCAAACCGTTACAGAGTTTAAAAACGAACTGCTCAACCCCGAAACTTCTGCTGAAGAGCAAGCTTGCAGTGACCTATTAAGTCTGCTCGAAAATGACGACATCGATGCAGAGCAGCTTAATGCCGCAGTTAAAAAAGTGACGGGCGACGTGGAACCTGAAGAAGCAGAAGATTATCTTGACGGACTTGATGAACGTGCTTCGAAGTTTGAGCAAGAATATGCCGAATGGTTTGCCAACTTGCAAGCCACGGGTGCAGACTCTCTGCTCAACGCATTTGGATTAAACCCCGACATCATCAAGGCTCAAATTCCTGAAGGCGACATCGAGGCCACCTTTGGCAACGACAACAAGCAATACACTATTAGCGTACGAACCCTACCATCTATTGATGAAAGCGCCCTAATTGAGCAGCAATATGAGGTTCTTGAAATGAATGATAGCAGCAAAATCTATATTTTGCAAACCGAGCATGGAGCTACTTACATCGATCTGCTTAACTCTAAAGCTTACTCTATTGAAATTTCAGACAGCACAACCACTGCAAACAGCCCAAAGAAGGCTGACATCATTGACGAAATTAATAGTTGGACAACTTGCATTTCATTGATGGCAAAATGGACCTATCAGTTGATACAAACGGGTATTGGTGCAAACGCAAATGAAGCTCTTCCTCTATGGCGTAAGACTTCGGAAATAACTCTCGACATTAAAGACGCTCTATGTTGCGCTTATGAAAAAGCATTGGCTGCAACTCTCACAAAGATTGCCACGGCTTTAGAAAAAGCCGAAACTAATGTGAGCAGCAAAATTACAGCACGTGAAGCTGAAGAGTTAAGAGGATATAAGCGAATTAATTATAAGTACGAACAAATCATAGCCCTTCATGATAAGAACCTTAAACTTCTTAACGAAATTGGTTTGAACATTGGAAATGCAGAGTTGGTTAATAGCCTACAAGAGCAGGTTAATAAGAACCGTGAAATCATCAACCAATACAAAGAAGATGTTAAAATAGTCACCAAGCATATCAAGGCCATAGAGAAAGAAATCGCTGGTTTGAAAAACATGCGGAAGGTTGCACAAAAGAGCTATAAAGTTCTAAAGAAAACGCTCGATAAACTTCCTAAGACTCTTGTCAATGGCAAGCTAACCAAATTTGGAACGGCCACTAAGATTGGCGGTAAGTTTATTGGTGGTTTCGGTGTTTTCCTTGAAATGCAGACTTTATACGATGATCTTGGAGCAGCCTACGACGATATGAACGATTGGATCAACTTGCTTGATGCCATTCTTAAACGCATTCCATGCCAAGGTAACGAAGTGGCTGCTACTACCTTACGCGATAACATTTATCACGATGGTTGCGAACTTTTTAATAATTACAAGCGTGTACTGAATGCTGAAGCTTTGGCCATTGCAGCTGATGCAGGGTCGTTAGGCATATGGGAGTGTCCACCTCTTGAACTTGGCCTATGGGCAGCCTCAAGTGCTCTCAATATATATGCCGAGGGTTCTAAGTATTTCAGCATTAAAAAGAAGTTCGGAAGACTTAAATCACTCTACGAATACGAAATCAGAAAACTTAAATGCGGTGGGAAAGACGATAACAATCACAAAGAGCCCACGTTACCTAGCATAACTCCAGTTGTTCCTATTCTCGACCCCTCAGGTTACGTTTACGAAGGCGTGTCGTCAAACCGCTTGCAAGGTGTAACCGCCACTTGCTACTACAAGGAAACGGTGGAAGACATGTATGGCGACCTTCACGAGAACGTAGTGCTTTGGGATGCCGAGGAATATGCACAGAAAAACCCGCTCTTCACCGATGAAAACGGTATGTATCAGTGGGATGTGCCGCAAGGCCTCTGGCAAGTGCGCTTTGAAAAGGAAGGTTACCAGTCTACTCAATCAGAATGGCTGCCCGTGCCTCCGCCTCAAATGGATGTGAACATTGGCATGGTGCAAAACTCTCAACCCGAAGTAACAAGCGCTCGCGCTTACGAAGATGGCGTAGAGGTTCAGTTCTCTAAATATATGGACCCCGCCACACTCACCTCCGACAACATCTACCTTCAATGCAAGAGCGGCGACACCGAGGTGCTCATCACCGACGCTGAAATTAAGTTGCTCAATGCCGAACCCGTGATTGAAGGCAACGAGCAGCAATATGCCTCACGCCTGCAATTAGCCACCGACCGCTTGGGCTACTACGACGAAGCCCGCCTCATCGTGTCGCGCAACGTGCAGAGCTATGCGGGCATTGGCCTAACCAACAACTTTGAGCAACTGCTCGATGTGGAAAAGAAGGTGCGCGAAATTGTGGTCGACTCTGTGGTAAACATTGCCTACAACGGTCAGCTCACCCTCAACGTGGCCGCACAACCTGCTGAGGCTGCCGCGGGCAAAACCATCAGTTTGAGTTCGGCTTCGACACTGATTGCCGCCACCGACACCACTCAGGTTACACTCGATGCCGATGGCCACGCCACATTCACCCTCAATGCTCAGTTGCCCGGTGCCACGGCCATTAAGTATGCCCTACCCGATGCCAACCTTGAGGCCCTCACCCTAGTCAATGTGGTCGACCCTGCGTTGCTCAATGCGGTGAAAGCGCCCCGTGCATCGCGCCAAAGCGGCATTGCCGTTTACCGCGGACAAACCGTAACGCTCGCCACCGAGAGCGAAGGTGCCACCATCTACTACACCACCGATGGCAGTTGCCCCTGCGATGCCACCACTCGCATCAAATATGAGCGCCCCATCGTGGTCAACGGTCCCCTCACCATCAAGGCCATGGCCGTTGGTGTGATGGGCGATGAAAGCGACGTGGAGACCTTCGACTACACCATTCGCCAGAGCGACGTGAAGTGGCTTTTGACCGAAGGGTGGAACTGGAACTCGCACGATCTCTCTGCTCCTCTCGCCGCAACCCAACTTGCCTCGGTAGCCACTCGCCTCGTTACGCAAGAGCGTGAAGCGATTAACGACCCCACGCTCGGACTGGTTGGTAACCTCGAAAGCATCTATGCCACCGAAGCCTTGAAGTTGCTTGCATCAGCATCGGCCGAGAAGGCCTTCAGCGGCGAACAGTTTAACCCCACAGCCACGCAGATCGACCTCGTAAGCGGTTGGAACTGGCTAGGCTATCCGCTCAGCACCGCCCTCTCGCTCAACGACGCCTTGGCTCTGCTCGAACCTGAAGTGGACGACTGCATCGAGACCCTCGACGGAGGCTTTGCCACCTACACCGCCGATGGTGAATGGACAGGTTCGTTGCAACTCATGCAGCCGGGCCGCGGTTATCTCTATAAGTCGGGCTCCGACAAGAGCTTCGTTTATAACACCGTTTCATCGGTGGCCAATGCGCAGTCGCTCTATGGCGCACACCGTTTGCAACTCAAGCCCTCTGCCTATGCCGTCGACTGCCACCGCTATCCCAACATGATGCCCATTGTGGCCACTCTGAGCGGAGGCACTTTGAGCGAAGGCAGCCAAGTGGTGGCTCTGAGCGAGGGTGAATGCCGAGGCATTGCCCCCATCGCAAGCAACGGCATGATTTTCCTCTCGGTCTATGGTCAAGGCAACGAAACCATTCAGTTCGTGGCCATCGATGCGCTTACCAACGAGGCTCTGCCCATTAGCAACACCACCTCCTTCACCGCCGACATGCTCGGCACCGTAGGCTCTCCCTACGTGTTGCACATGGATGGCACCGCCACGGGCATCGAGGGCAACGTAACACTGCCCAACGCTCTGCCCAACGGCATCTACACCGTGAGCGGACAGCGCGTGAGCCGTGTAACGCAACCGGGCCTTTATCTCATCAAAACCACAGGCATTAACGGACGCGCCACCGTGCGCAAGCAAGTGGTTAGATAACTCCCTGATTAGGAACTAGAAGGTGGAAGAAGTTTTTAAATTATGCTTCTTAATTTTCAAAGACTTCGCAAGCCTTCTAGTTTCCTCTTATCAACTAAAACAAAGAAAACATGACTAAATTACGCATATCCCTACTCCTGCTCATCACCCTACTGACTAGTGTGTGGGCGGTTCGCGCCCAAAGCGGCACAGAAGGAGCGGACACGTGGACGGTCAACCCTCACAACTATAAGTACGACATGACGCTCTATGCCAGCATTGTGCTTGAGGGCACGCCCGTCACCGATTTTTCTCACTACCAAGTGGGAGCCTTCGTGGGCAACGAATGCCGCGGTTTGGCCGAGGTGCAAACGAAAAACGAGTCGCAATGGCTCTATCTTCGTGTGCGCAGCAACCAAGCGGAAGGCGAAAACATTGTGCTGCGTCTGCGCAACACCCTAACTCACGAGGTGCTCAATCTGCAAAGCGAAAGCGGCGAAATCACCTTCCAGTCGCAAGGCCTCAGCGGCCTGCCCAGCAGTCCGCTAGTGCTCACCGCCGCACGTAGTTACAATCTGGTTTACAAAGTAGATGGCGAAAGCTACCGCACGGTAGAGGTGCTCTATGGCACCACCCTCACTCCCGAAGCCACTCCCACCAAAGAGGGCTACACCTTCTCGGGATGGAGCGAAATTCCTAGCACCAT
>CAVKKI010000020.1:0-18769 GCA_963656725.1 Oribacterium sp.
ATGCAATAGAGAAAGCCTTGACGCACTCGCCGATAGAGTTTGGCGCCGTAGCAAAAGCCGCATAGGGGTTGGAAGCCCTGCCCCAAGCCAATAATAATGGCGAAGATGAAAAAGCAAAAGCGACTTACAATGCTCATGCCGGCAATGGCAGCGTCGCCATAAGCACCCGCCGAAACGTTGAGGGCTATGGTGGAGAGCGAAGCCAAACCTTGGCGCGACAATGAGGGCGTGCCGCCAAAAATAATTTCTTTCACATAAAACCATCGGGGCGAAAAATAGCGCAAGCGGATGGGGATGCCGCCACACTTCTGCACCATGTAGAACAACACGCAGAAGCAGCACACCTGCCCTACGAGTGTGGCCCAAGCAGCGCCCGCCACGCCGAGGTGGAAAACGAAGATGAAGAGAGGGTCGAGCAGCACGTTGAGCACGGCGCCCGTGAGAATGCCATACATGGCGAAGGCGGCATTTCCTTGAAAACGCATCTGATTGTTCATGGTGAGCGAAGCCGTCATAAAAGGCGTGCCGAGCAAAATAACGCCTAAATACTCCTTTGTGTAAGGCAGAATGGTGGGAGTAGACCCTAACCAGCGCGAAATGTCGGTGAGCAACAAATGGCCCACAATGGCAATGACCGCCCCAAAGAGCAAACTGTAGGTGAAGCCAGTGGCTGCCATGGTGCGAGCATTCTCCACCTCTTTCGCCCCAAGTTTGCGCGAAATGTAATTACCCGACCCGTGCCCGAAGAAAAAGCCTGTGGCTTGGATGATAGACATCACCGAAAACACAATGCCCACCGCCGCCGTGCACTGCGTGTTGATTTTGCTCACAAAGAAGGTGTCGGCCATGTTATAGAAGCTGGTCACCAACATCGAAATGATGGTGGGAACAGCCATGGTGCGTATCACCTTCGGCACGGGGGCTTGGGTTAGGAAATCGTAATTATTGCGCTTTTTCTTCATTGGGGGCAAAAGGATGTTAGTTCTTGCGTTCCAGTTCGTTGAGTTCCTCCATCTTTTTCGCTTCAAGAAACTCGTAGATTCCGCATAGGTGTTCGCGAACGGCGCCGTGGCCAAACTCATAGACCTTCGTTACCAGTCCGTCGAGGAAGTCGCGGTCGTGGCTCACACAAATCAGCGTGCCGTCGAAATCGCGAAGGGCTTGTTTGAGCACGTCCTTCGTGCGGAGGTCGAGGTGATTGGTAGGCTCATCGAGAATGAGCAAGTTGACGGGTTCGAGCAGCAGTTTGAGCAGAGCTAAACGGGTGCGCTCACCACCCGAAAGCACCTTCACCTTCTTCGTACTGGCCTCGCCACCAAACATAAAGGCGCCGAGGAGGTCGCGAATTTTGTTGCGAATGTCGCCCTTGGCCACATCGTCGATGGTTTGAAACACAGTGAGTTCGCCATCGAGCAGTGAGGCTTGATTTTGAGCGAAGTAGCCAATCTGCACGTTGTGACCGAGGGTAAGCGTGCCTTCGTGTTCTAGTTCACCCATAATACATTTCACCAGAGTGGACTTTCCTTCGCCATTACGTCCCACGAAGGCCACTTTGTCGCCCCGGTTGATGGTGATTGACACGTCTTTGAAGATGCGCTTGTCGTCGAAGGCCTTCCCCACGCCATCCATCATCACGGGGTATTGACCGCTGCGGGGAGAGGGTGGGAACTTGAGGCGCAGGGCGGAAGTGTCCATTTCATCCACCTCCACCAGTTCTAGTTTTTCAAGCATCTTCACACGGCTCTGCACCTGATAGGTTTTAGAGTAGGTGCCTTTGAAGCGCTCAATAAAGTCCTTCGTTTCTTGAATCATTTTTTGCTGCTCCTCATATTGCTTTTGCTGCTGTTCGCGACGCTCGGCACGGAGCTGTAAGTAGTGAGAATAGTTCACCTTATAATCGTAGATGCGGCCCATCGTCACTTCAATGGTGCGGGTGGTGATGTTGTCTACAAACTTGCGGTCGTGACTAATGACAACCACGGCTTTGCCGTTATTAATAAGGAAGTTTTCGAGCCAACCGATTGACTCAATGTCGAGGTGGTTGGTGGGCTCGTCGAGGAGCAACACATCGGGATTTTGCAGCAACATCTTCGCCAATTCGATGCGCATGCGCCATCCGCCGGAGAACTCTGAGGTTTGACGGTCGAAGTCGGAGCGTTCAAAGCCTAAGCCTAACAGCGTTTTCTCCACATCCTCCTCGAAGTGGGTCATGTCGATGGCATAGAATTTCTCGCTCAAGGTGGCCACCTCCTCAATGAGCGCCATGTAGCTGTCGCTCTCATAGTCGGTGCGCTCGGCGAGCTGGCGGTTGAGGTCGTCGAGGTGGGCTTGCATGGCGTGAAGGTGGGCAAAAGCCTGACTGGTTTCCTCAAACACGGTGCGGCCGTCCTCGGTCATAAGGTGTTGGGGCAAGTAGGCTATCACGGTGTCTTTCGGAGCCGACACGCTGCCGCGAGAGGGTTTGCGCACTCCGGCCAAAATTTTAAGCAAGGTGCTCTTTCCCGCTCCGTTCTTGCCCATCAGGGCAATGCGGTCGGCATCGTTTATCACAAAAGAAACGTCACTAAAAAGGGTGGTGCCGCCAAACTCCACGGCGAGGCCATCAACTGATACCATAAATTACGTGTGTATATATAATGTGTATTTAATCGGAATTATCAAGGTGCAAAGTTCGTCATTTTTTACGTGATAACGATGAAAAGCCCCGACAAACATGTGGCGGAAGTGTTACAATTATCTTCATAGAAATTTAACAGCGTAGCTTTGCCGCAACTGAGCGAAAATGCGTAATATTGCAGCGTAAAACGAAAAAAGACATTCAACAATATGGCTTACAAAATTTTAGTGGTCGACGATGAACCCGATTTGCGCGAAATTCTTCAGTGTAACCTTGAGAACGCCGGTTATGAGGTAGACACGGCCGAAAGTGCCGAAGAGGCGCTACACATTTTGCGCCCCGAGCACAACCTCATTTTACTCGATGTGATGTTGGGCGGCATGTCGGGCTACCGCATGGCCAACAAACTGCGCAATGAACTGAAACTGAAAACGCCCATCATCTTTCTCACGGCAAAAGACACGGAGAACGACTTGCTCACGGGCTTCTCTTCGGGCGCCGACGACTACATCTCAAAGCCCTTCTCACTTCACGAGGTGCTGGCACGCATCAAGGCCGTGTTGCGACGCACCCACACGGAACCTACGTGTACCGAACTGAAAGTGGGCGAACTTACCATTGACTTTGTGAAGAAACTGGTGAAAATTGGCGACGAAGAAATTCGACTCTCGCCCAAAGAGTTTGGCATTCTTAGCTTTTTGGCCAAACAACCAGGCCGTGTGTTCTCGCGTGAAGAGATTTTGGCCGAGGTGTGGCACGGCGATAGCTACGTGCTCGACCGCACCGTCGACGTGCACATTGCCCGCGTGCGCCGCAAACTAGGCGACAGCGCCACTCACATCTCCAACCGCCAAGGCTACGGCTACTGCTTTGAAGAATGAAAATCTTATCCTACAAACAAAAACTGCTGTTCAACTTCACTTTGCTCTTCGCCGTGTTTACGGCCTTGCTGGTGATGTTTCAATATAACCGCGAGCGGCAATACAAACGCGACCTTCTCGACTCGCGCTTACGCAGCTATGCCGATGTGGTGGCGGGTGCCGTGGACCAAGAGCGCCACCACGGCGACACATTAAGTTTTCACGACGTGACGCAAGTGTTGCCCAACGAACTGCGCCTCACGGTGATTAATCACCGCGGCGACGTGCTCTACGAATCAACCCACCACAACATTCACGAAATGGGCAACCATCTGCACCGCCCCGAGGTGCAGGCCGCCTTGCGCAATGTGGAGGGCAGCGACATTCGCTGTTCGGAAACAGATCAGAACGAGTATTTCTACTACGCCAAAGTGTTCGACGGCTATGTGGTGCGTGTGGCCCTGCCCTACGACGCCACCGTGCAAGACTTTATGAAGGCCGACAACGTGTTCCTGTGGTTCGTGTTGATGCTCTTCCCCGTGGCCCTAGTGCTGCTCATCTACATTTCCGACCGTTTCGGCAAGTCGGTGTCGGGCCTCAGGGTGTTTATGCGTTCAGCCGACCGCGGCCTGGTGGACTACAACCACATCAGCTTCCCCCACACCGAACTGGGCACGATTGGGCGGAAAATTATGGAGAAGTATAAGCAGCTTGAGGAGTCGAGCAAACAGATTTCGTTGGAGCGTGAACGATTGAAACGCCACTTCCATTACTTCGACGAGGGCATTGCCATTTTCACGCCCGACTGTCAGCGCATCTACGCCAATCCGCACTTCATGCAATACGTTAACGTGCTGCTCGACCACCCCACCCCCGATGTTAACGCCATTTGGAAGTCGTCCGTGTTTGCCCCCGCTCTGCAATTTCTGCATCTCAATGGCGGCACGCGTTCGGCCAACGACGAAGCACCCGTGTTCCGTTTCAACCAAAAGGCAGGCGGCACTACCTTCGCCATTCAACTGCTCATCTACAGCGACGGCAGTTTCGAACTCTCGCTTGCCGATGTGACCCGCGTGGAGAAAAACAAAAAGCTGAAGCAGCAAATGAGCAACAACATCACGCACGAACTGCGCACTCCCGTGAGCAGCATTCGCGGCTACATCGAAACTATTCTCGACTGTCCGAGCCTCAACGATGAGCGCAAGCGCTACTTTCTTGAAAAGGCTCATGCGCAAGTGCTGCGTCTCACCGACCTCATTCGCGACGTGGCGCTCATTACCAAAACGGAAGAGGCTGCCGAACTCATGCCACGTGAGCAAGTGGACGTGACGCGAGTGGTGAACGATGTGAGCGAGGACCTTCACGAGCAATTTGAAGCCACCCACATGCACCTTCACACCACCTTGCCCGAGGGCTTGGAAATTAATGGCAACTACTCACTCATCTACTCCATCTTCCGCAATCTCATGGAGAACAGTTTGCGCTACGCTGGCGAAGGGAAAGACATCTACGTCAACTGCTACAACGCCACCGCCGACTATGCCTATTTCTCTGTCTACGACACAGGTTGCGGTGTGCCCGAGGAGCATCTCTCACGCCTTTTCGAGCGTTTCTATCGGGTGACCGAAGGACGCACTCGCGACAATGGTGGCACGGGCCTTGGCCTATCCATTGTGCGCAACGCTGTGCTCTTCCACCAAGGCGACATATCCGTGCGCAACCGCAAAGAGGGTGGCTTAGAATTCCTCTTCACCCTGCATTTGTAACGCCGGCTCTCAGCAACGAGCTGAATAACAAGGAATAAGCCCCATGAGCAGAGTTGGAAAATGCGAGAAGAGCCGAATAATACACAACGAAAACTTTGCCCTTTAAAAACTTCTGTCTATCTTTGCACCCGCAAAACCCTCAGCGAGGAAATGGAAAGGTGCTCGAGTGGTTGAAGAGGCACGCCTGGAAAGCGTGTAAACCCCTAAAGGGTTTCGTAGGTTCGAATCCTATCCTTTCCGCACACAACATTAACAACGGAGATAAATTGCCACAAGCAATTTATCTCCGTTTTTTGATTATTACTACCTTTATCAAAACATTTGATTCACGCTCATTATCGGGGTTAGTTACTCAACTTTTAAAAGCACGCTTCTAGCGTTACTTATTAACGCTGACACGGGCCGCGTCGCCCCCGAAACTATTAGCGTAATAAATCTCTTTCACCATAATTTTGCCATTCCCCAAAATTTTCCTTACCTTTGTTTTTCGTAAAAACAAAGTAATGCAAAATCAAAAAAAATCACTTTTCGTGGCTGCCAACGGCCAAAGCTATTTGTTACCGTTTGCACTAATCACATCCCTATTCTTCCTTTGGGGATTTGCTCATAGCATTCTCGATGTGCTCAACAAGCACTTTCAAGACACCATGCATATCTCGAAAACGGAGTCGGCCTTGGTGCAAGCCGTGGTCTATGGTGGCTACTTCTTAATGGCCCTGCCCGCTGGGCGCATCATTCAGCGCTGGGGCTATCGCATGGGCGTGATTACCGGACTACTGCTCTACGGCATTGGCGCGTTGCTCTTCATTCCCGGCGGATGGTTGCTCTCGTTTCCCTTCTTTTTGTTCTCGCTCTTTGTGATAGGGTGCGGACTGACGTGCTTGGAAACGGCAGCCAACCCCTACGTCACCGTGTTAGGCCACCCCGATGGCGCTGCCAGCCGCATCAACCTCTCGCAGTCGTTCAACGGGCTGGGATGGATTATGGGGCCGCTCGTAGGAACCCTCGTGGTGTTTAGCGAAGGCAGCAACGACAACAGCATTTCATTGCCCTATGCCGTAATCGGCGTGGTGGTGTTAATAGTAGCATTTGTGTTCACTCGTATGAAGTTGCCCGATGTGGAAGTGGGCAACGATGTAGAGGAAGAATCAGCCGAAAATTCTGCGCAAACAACCACATCTCGCAGTTTGTGGCGACACCCCAACTTTGTGTGGGGCATGGTGGCCCTGTTTCTCTACGTAGCGGCTCAAACGGGCATCAACAGTTTCTTTATTAACTACGTCACCGAGAAAAATGCCGACATCAGTGCCACTACGGCCGGTCTGCTTCTTTCCTTTGTGTGTATGGGACTGTTTATGATAGGGCGCCTAGGCGGAAGTTGGGTAATGGCGCGCATTCGAGCCGAACGCGTGCTGCTCTATTGCGCCCTGGGTGCCACATTGGCCATGGCCGTGCTGATGACGGGTGCTGGCACGTGGGGGTTGGTGGCCTTCTTCGTGTGCTACCTTTGTGAAAGCATCATGTTCCCCACCATCTTCGCCCTCGCCTTACGTGGCATGGGAGCACACACCAAAACGGCCTCGTCGTTGCTCATTATGTGCATTGTAGGCGGTGCCATAGCTCCCGTGGTGATGGGTTTCATTGCCGATACACTCCACGATATGGCTCCCGCTTTCGTTGTGCCTTTAGTGTGCTTCGTAGCCATCGCCCTGTTCTCCATGCGCTTAAGCAAAAAGAATTAAGCCGCTATGTTGTGCGATGAAATCTACCAACTCTTAGCAGAGCAATTCAGTTTTCCATTCACCCCAAGCCAAGCCAAAGCTGCCACATTGCTTTCTCACTTCGTGACCACGCCCCAACGCCAAGCCGCCTGCATTTTACGCGGTTATGCCGGAACGGGAAAAACCTCGCTCGTGGGTGCATTGGTAAAAGTGATGCGACTGCTCAAGCGCGAAGTGGTATTGCTAGCCCCCACAGGCCGAGCGGCGAAAGTGTTTTCGCACCACGCCGGCACAGCAGCCTACACCATTCACCGCGTAATCTACCGCCAAAACACCTTTCAAGGCGAAGGCACAAGGTTTTCGCTAGGCTACAACAAACTGCGTCACGCTCTGTTTGTGGTGGATGAGGCCTCGATGATTAGCAGCGGAACGGGACTGACGGGCAACTCGCTTTTTGGCACGGGCGAAGTGATGGACGACCTCATAAGCTACGTCTACTCGGGCGAAGGTTGCCGCTTGCTCTTGGTGGGCGACACGGCACAGCTGCCACCCGTGGGCGAAGAAGACAGTCCGGCTTTACGCGACGACGTGCTTAAGCGCTACGGTCTGCTTGTGGGCAGCGCCAGCCTCACCGAGGTGGTGCGCCAAACCGAAAAGAGCGATGTGTTAGCAGGCGCCACCTTGCTACGCGAACTGCTCACACAAGGCTATGAAGGCATTCCGCCTCTACACACCGACCGCAAAGGCGAAGTGCGCGCCTTGCCCGGCAACGAACTCATCGAAAGCCTTGAAGACGATTACCGAGAATATGGCGAAGACGGCGTGATTGTGGTGACGCGATCCAACAAGCGAGCCAACGTTTACAACAACGGCATCCGCTCGCGCATCTTCGACCGTGAAGAAGAACTTACTCGCGGCGACCTCGTGATGGCCGTAAAAAACAACTATTTTTGGACGGCAGAATTTGCCAAAGGGCTAGATAAGGATGAGGTAATGCCTTTCAGTTTCATTGCCAACGGTGACACGGCCGAGGTGGTGCGCATTCGCAACGTGCACGAGCAGTATGGCTTTCGTTTTGCCGACGCCACCTTGCGCTTTTCCGACTACGACGATTTTGAACTAGAGTGCCGCGTGCTGCTCTCTACCCTACAGTCAGAATCGCCCTCGCTCACAACGGCCGAAAGCAATTCACTCTACGAACAGGTGTTGGCCGACTATCAACACATCCCCACCAAAAAGGAGCGGTTTAAAGCCTTAAGGCAAGACCCTTACTACAATGCTTTGCAGATAAAATATGCCTATGCCGTGACATGCCACAAGGCGCAAGGCGGACAATGGGCCCGCGTTTACGTGGACCAAGGTTTTGTGCCCGACGATGCTACTGGCGCTTCCTATCTGCGTTGGCTCTACACCGCCTTCACCCGAACCACCGAGCGAGTGTATCTCGTTAATTGGAAAGACCCTAATGAGGAGAATTAAAACACTCCTTATTATATATATAGGAAAGAAAGGAAAGAACTACCTCCACACATTTCACAAAAACCACTAAACTATGTTCCCCATCTATCACGCTGCCGACAATCGCTATGAACAGAGCGATGCGCTCTACGCCCGCTGCGGCCAAAGCGGTGTGTTGCTGCCTCGCATTTCGCTAGGACTGTGGAAAGGTTTCGGCGCCACACGGCCCTTTTCTGAAAGCCAGCGCATGCTACACTACGCCTTCGATCACGGCATCACCCACTTCGACCTTGCCAACAACTACGGGCCGCCTTATGGCTCGGCCGAAGAGACTTTCGGACAAGTGATGGAACAATCTTTCCGTCCCTATCGCGACGAACTTTTCATTGCCACCAAAGCGGGTTACGACATGTGGCCTGGCCCTTACGGCAACTGGGGCTCGCGCAAATACCTCATGGCTAGCCTCGACCAAAGTTTGCGTCGCATGAAGCTCGACTACGTCGACCTTTTCTACTCTCACCGCTACGACCCCCACACGCCGCTCGACGAAACACTGCAAGCGCTCGTCGACATTGTGCGTCAGGGAAAAGCCCTCTACGTGGGCATTTCGCGCTGGCCCGTAGAAGCCTTCCGCTACGCCACAACCTATTTAAAAGCACACGACGTGCCCGTGCTCACCTACCAAGGCCGCCTCAATCTGCTCGACCGCACACCCGAGCAAGACGGCACACTGCAAGCCGTGGAGCAGGCCCAATGCGGTTTTGTCAGCTTCTCGCCCTTAGCGCAAGGCTTACTCACCGACCGCTACCTCAACGGCATACCCGCCGACTCACGCATGCGCACCGACGTGACGCTAAAAGAGGAACAACTCACGCCCCAACTTTTAACGCAACTGCAAGCGTGGCGCACAGAAGCCGAGGCTGAGGGACTCACCCTTTCCCAATTCGCTCTGCGTTGGGTGCTTCGCCACCCCATGGTGACGAGCGTGATTGTGGGAGTGAGCAAAGTGGAGCAACTACAGCAAAATTTGGCGCTACTAAAATAAAGCCGTAATTTTGCAAGCAAAACGTAATTTTCAAAAATAACACAATGCTACCACACGACCCTATGATGCTGTTCAGCTACGTCAACACTCAACTGCGCGACAACTACTCCTCGCTCGGCGAAATGTGTAAAGCTCTCGACGTAGACGCTAAAGACATTGAGAAGCAATTGGCCGAAGCCGGCTTTGAATATAACGAACAGCAAAACAAATTTTGGTAAATAGGTGATCGAAATTATATTGATTACCCACTTAAAACCACACTGCGCCACCTCTTTTGCCATCAACAAACGAAGGGGACACACCTTATATAATTAGAAGCAGCAACCTCCTCATAACAGACAATCTATGAAGCCGCTACTCAAGCAATTTCCTCTCACCACGCTCTGCTTGGTACTCATTTGGTATCTCTGCCTGTTTCGTCCGCCCCACATTCAGCAATTAGAACACATTGTGGGCTTCGACAAATTGGTGCACACTAGCATGTATCTAGGCACGTGCAGCTTGTTTTGGATGGAATATCTGCGCAGCCAGCGCCAATGGTCGCACCTCAAGCTCACCCTTTTGGCCGTGGTCTTTCCCATCTTGATGAGCGGTCTCATTGAATTGGCGCAAACCTACCTCACCAGCTATCGCTCGGGCGACTGGTTCGACTTTCTAGCCAACAGTCTAGGTGTGATTCTAGCCCTGCCCGTGATGTGCTTGCTTCGCCAATACTTCCGCCCCCAATCGCCAAACACTCGTAAATGAACCTCTACATTCGCATCTCACACACCGACATCTGCTTTGCATGCTACGATGCCACCAATGCACAGCAATTTCAGTTTCAGACTTTCCATCTGCGCCCCCAAGTGTCGCTCATGGTTAATCTGCGCGAAGCCGTGCAACAAATTGAAATGCTACGGCAGAGTTATCAAAAAGTAGAAGTGTTTGTAAACGCCCCCGTCACGCCCGTGCCGCTCACCGAGTTTCAAGAAGAGGATGTGGAAGCCACCTACCGTTTCTGCTTTAGTCAGAACGAAGCCATGCGCGTGTTCTACGACACCGTGCCAGCCGCTAACGTGGTGTTGCTCTTCGCCCTGCCCAACGACACTTGCCGCACGCTCGACGAGATATTCCCCAACGTGCGCTACAATGCCTCGCTCACGCCCGTAGTGCAACACTTCGCCAAAAAAGCCACCACCCTCTCGGCCGACAAGCGCGTATTCGTCAACACCTATGAGGGAGCCATCGACGTAATCATCTTTTCCGACAACCGGCTGCTCATGCTCAACACCTACGAAGTGCGCACCCTAGCCGATGCCGACTACTACCTCTTTAATATGCTGCGACACCTGGCCGTCGACCCCAACATCACGCCCATCTTCGTGTCGGGCGATGCCAACTTACGCAACCCGCTCATAGAGGAATTGCAACACTACGCTCCGAAAGTGTTCCCCGTAAACCCTGCAGCCGAATTCAACCGCCACATCGTAGCCACCACCGAGCAAGTGCCCTACGACCTCGTATGCGCCATGCTGAAAACGCGCAATTTCTAAGAAATAAGTCTCAGCTAAAGCTTTACAGACTTTCGATACAGTCCTTTACATTCCTCTCTTCACAATCACTCACCGCCAATCTCTAATTAAAATTCCTACCCCGTGCGAATCATAACCGGCAAATATAAAGGCAGACATTTCGAAGTGCCCCGAACGTTCAAAGCGCGACCCACCACCGACTTTGCCAAAGAAAACCTTTTCAACGTGTTGCGAGCTTATCTCGATTTTGAAGAAACTCGTGCGCTCGACCTCTTTGGCGGAACGGGCAGCATTTCGCTCGAACTCGTGTCGCGTGGCTGTCCACAAGTTACTACGGTGGAGAAAGACCGTCGCCACTACCAATTTATTCAACAATGCCAACGCACACTAGCCGACAACGCCTGGCGCCCCCTCTGCGGCGATGCCTTACGTTTCATTGAGCGTTGTGGCGAAGCCTACGACTTGGTGTTTGCCGACCCACCCTACGCTCTGCCCGAACTAGGCGAACTGCCCGACCGCGTGATGCAGTCACGACTTGTGGCCAAAGGCGGCCTTTTTGTGTTAGAGCACGGCAAAGATTACGACTTCAGCCAACGCCCCGACTTCATAGAACATCGCTCTTACGGCAGCGTCAACTTCTCCTTCTTCGCCCACCCCACGGCTGAGGAAGAAGAACATTCATAAAGAGTTTTCACCCAAAAACAACGGCTATGCACGCTATTTCTTTCATTAAAAAGAAGGCGTGCATAGCCGTTATTATGAGGTAAGCGAAACATAGCAGAGGCTACAATTCACATTTTCGCTAAAACTTTTTTACAAATCTTCCAACATGTGCTTCAGCACCACAGTGGCCGAGATTTCACGATTGGCCGCTTCGGGAATGACCAATGAACGCGGCGACTCAATCACATCGTCGCTAACAATCATGTTGCGGCGAACAGGAAGACAGTGCATGAATTGCGCGTTATTAGTCACAGCCATGTGTGCCGCATCAACCGTCCAACTCATGTCTTTTAACAACACCTTGCCATAGTCGGCCGCATTCGTCACACCCGGACAACTCCAGTTTTTAGCATAAATAAAATCGGCATCTTTGAAAGCTGCCATTTGGTCATACTCCACCTTCGCATCGCCCACGAATAAGGGATCAAGCTCGTAACCTTCGGGGTGCGTCACCACGAAATCTACATCGGCCGCACGCATCCACTCAGCAAAACTGTTAGGAACGGCTTGCGGCAAAGCGCGAGGGTGAGGCGCCCAAGTGAGCACCACCTTCGGGCGCTTCTTCTCTTTATGCTCCTCAATAGTGATGAGGTCGGCAAAGGCTTGCAAAGGGTGCGCTGTGGCGCTCTCCATTGAGAACACGGGTTTGCCACTATACTTAATAAATTGCGACAGAATGTTCTCAGCATAATCAGCGCCACGATCGGTCAGTCCGGCAAAAGTGCGCACACCGATTAGGTCGCAAAACGATGCCATCACCGGAATGGCCTCGAGCAGGTGTTCGCTCTTGTCGCCATCCATCACCACGCCGCGCTCCGTTTCCAATTTCCAAGCCCCTTGATTCACATCGAGCACCATCACATCGAGGCCCAAATTGCGAGCCGCCTTCTGCGTAGAGAGGCGAGTGCGGAGCGAATTGTTGAAAAAGATGAGAAGAGCGGTTTTGTGATGACCTAAATGCTCAAACTTATAGCGGTCGTGTTTTATTTCGGCTGCCTCAGCCAATGCCTTGTCAAGAGGACCGAGGTCTTCTACGTGGAGAAACGTTTTCATTGTGTGATTTCGAATTAAATGATTGTGTGTTTCGTATTTAAAATAATGTGTAAAGAATAAGGTTAACCAGCCTTCGGCAAAAAGCGGAAGGCTTCAGCCACTGCAAATTTAAGCAATAAGTTGAAAGCAACGCGGTTTTCGCCTCGCGAAACGCTTACGAAGCAAAAAAGTGAGCAGTTGTGGAGTGCTTTTTTGCACAAAAGAAGAGAATTTAGTAATTTTGCCGAGAAGTTGAAGCCTAAACCTATCAGTGTGTGAACGAAAGCAAAGAAAGGGATTTCCTCCCCGTTTTTCTACAAACAAAAGCTTTCGGCAAAAGTGGTTTCAACCCCTCAAACATTCGCATTTGCATGAAACTTTCTCTTTCAAAACTCACATATATTGTTCTGTTTGTCGCAATGTGGCCCCTTTTTGCGTGGGGTGGCACAGAAAAACGTAACTTTACACTCGTTATCGACGCCGGCCACGGCGGCCACGACGCTGGGGCAGTGGGAGCATTTTCGAAAGAAAAGGACATCAACTTGCGCGTAGCGCTTGCCTTTGGCCGTTTGGTGGAAGAGAATTGCAACGATGTGAAGGTGATTTACACCCGAAAAACCGACGTGTTCATTCCGCTGCAAACCCGCGCCAACATTGCCAACAATGCGAAAGCCGACCTCTTCATCTCGGTGCACACCAACGCCTTGCCCAACGGGCGCATTGCTTATGGCTCGGAAACCTACACCCTAGGTATGGCCCGCGCTAGCGCCAACTTGGCTGTGGCCAAACGCGAAAACTCCGTCATCACGCTCGAGAGCGACTACAAACAAACTTATCAAGGCTTCGACCCCAACAAGGCCGAAAGCTACGTGATTTTCGAGTTTATGCAAGACCGCTTCATGAAACAAAGCGTGGATTTAGCAAGCAGCATTCAGAAGCAATACACCTCGGCCGGTCGTCCCAACAAAGGCGTGCACCAAGCGGGTTTCCTTGTGTTGCGCAACACCTCTATGCCCTCCGTGCTCACCGAGCTAGGCTTCATCACCACGCCCGCCGAAGAGAAATACCTCAATTCGCAGGAAGGCACCACCGAACTCAGTCGGAGCATCTACAACGGTTTTCTAGCCTATCGCCGCATGCACGACCGCAGCGCCAACTACATTCCCGCCAACTTGCCCAACAAGCAAACAGCCAACAACGTGGCACAAGCGGAAAGCGTTGAAACACAAAGCGATAATAGTGAGGAAACGAAAAACGAAGTGAAAACTGAGCCAAAGGAAGTGGCCGTAGTGCCTGTGGCTGCTGTGCCAACCGCCCGCTTAATAGCTGCTACGCCGGTGGATGACGAGCCCCTCGTTTCACAACGAAGCGCCACCCGCTCAACAGAAAAAGAAACCGCCTCGCAACCCATTGAGAAGCCAGCAGCCACAGTGAAGAAGGCGGAAGCAGCTCCAAAGAAGGCGGAAACAGTTAAAAAGAAAGTTGAGTCTGCTCCTAAAAAAGTAGAATCTACGCCCCAAAAGACTGAAACGACCGCAAAAAAGAAAGAAACTACCCCGAAAAAAGCAGACGCCACTCCGAAAAAGGCCGAAACCACCGCTAAAAAAGGCGACACAAAGACCAAAGAGGCAGCCAAAGAAGGAGATAAGAAAAAGGCGGACACTAAAAAGACCGATTCGAAAAAGACGACTCAAACCACGACCAAAGATAAACCCCAAACAAACAATAAAGACAAAGAAAAAACCACTGAGAGAAAGCAAAAGGTGACCTACCGCATACAGGTGGGTGCAGGAAAAGTGGAAATCAGCACCACCGACGCCCAATTTAAAGGACTAAAGGTGACGAGGGTGAAAGAAGGCACAATGTATAAGTACTTCTACGGCACCTATTCCACCTATGCCGAAGCTCAGAAATCGCTACGCACAGTGAAGCAGAAAATGCCCAACGCCTACATCGCCGCCTATGTGGCTGGCAAATGCGTAACCGTGGCTGAAGCTCGCGCCAAAGAATAACCAAACGATGAAATGGGGATGAGCGTAAACATTCTGTCGATAGGCTCAAAAACCCTCGCAACGCCTCACCCCATCCTCACAAAGCCAACCAACAAACGATGAAGAAAGAAATGAAAATAGCCCTCACCGCAGTGGGCGCCCTCATCCTACTCTTCGTAGGACTCAACTTTTTGAAAGGAATCAACGTGTTTAAATCCACCAACACCTACTACGTAAAATTTAAAAACGTGGCAGGCCTTGCCGTGTCGAACGCCGTTTATGCCAACGGCTACCCCGTGGGCATTGTTCGCACCATCGACTACGACTATCAACGCGGCGAAAACGTGGTGGTGGGCATTGAGCTAGACGACGCCATGCGCGTGCCTTCACAAACTCGCGCCGAACTCGAAACAGAGTTGATGGGCGGTGTAAAAATGCTACTTGTGCTCGGCCCCAACCCCACCCAAAACATTGAGCAAGGCGACACCATTCTAGGCGGTATGCACGAGGGTGCAATGGACAAAGTGAGCGCTATGGTGCCGCAAATTGAGAAGATGCTGCCCAAGCTCGACTCTATCATGGCCAACCTCAATAAACTTACGAGCGACCCTGCCCTAGCAGCCACCTTGCACAACGCGCAGGAGATTACGGACAACTTGAAACAATCGTCTATTGCCCTAAACAACTTGATGCAAGACGACGTGCCCGTGATGATGGCCCGCCTAAACCGCACTAGCGCCAATGCTGAGCAATTTACGGGCAACCTAGCCAAACTCGACGTGCAAACCACACTCAACAGCGTAAACTCTACGCTCGAAAACGCTCACCAACTTGCCAATAATCTCAACGCCATGTCGTCGTCGCTCGACACGAAGCTAAAGAGCAAAGACAACACACTCGGGCTCTTCCTCAACGACCGCGGCGTGTATGACAACCTCAACTCCACCCTACGCAATGCCGACTCGCTGATGATTGACCTCAAGTCGCACCCGAAACGCTACGTCCACTTCTCCGTCTTCGGCAAAAAAGACGAAAAGAAATAAAAATCCTCACCCACACCCACACAAACAATGAAGAATCTAAGCAAGACTCTACTCTTCGCAGCCTTCGCCCTAGTGGCTCTCGTTAGTGCCGCCAGCTGCTCTAGCACCGACAACGACGGAATAACCCCCTCTCCCACCCCCTCACAAAAAGTGGCCATTATCGACGCGGGCAGTTCGGGCTCACGTCTACACATTTATGAGGTGAAAAACGGCAACAGCATCAGCGAGATTTATCCCTCAAACAGCGAAGAGAAAGCCGCTTCGAAAGGACGCGCCCTCTCCACCGTGGCCAACCACCCCGACAGCGTGCGTGCCTACTACAATAGCATGACCAGCTGCTACACCACCACCGACACCACCCACATTCCCCTCTACATTCTTGCCACCGCTGGCATGCGCTTGGAAGAGAAGAGCAAAACCGAAGGCGTTTACGGCAAACTGCGCAGCATAGGCCAAGCCAACGGTTTTAACTTGCAGAACGCCATGACCATTTCGGGGCGTTACGAAGGTCTCTACGCTTGGATTGCCACCAACTATGAAAACGGCACGCTGACCTCCTCGCCCAAAGGCATTATCGAAGTGGGTGGCGCCTCTATGCAGCTAGCCTTTGCCACCACATCAACCACCGTGCCCGCCGACAATAGCATTCAGCGCTCGGGTTGGGGCACCATCTACAGCAAAAGCTACCTAGGCGGCGGCATCAACGAAGTGTATGCCAACACCCCCGACGAAGAGCCGTTTAACTTCACTGTTCCACTCGAAGACGTAAGTGCCTACTACGCCCCCAACGCCACCTTCTTCGGCTGCAGCACTCCGCTGCAAGTTGCCTTAAACGGCATCAGCGAGAAAGGCTCGTTTGAAGCCTACGTGGCCTCATTGGCTCGCACCGACACCTACCACACCTATATGTTTGCCTACTACATGAAGTGGCTTTTTGAAAACCTTCATCTCGACGGCAAAGTCACCCCCGTGAACAACAATGCCGAGTGGACAGAAGGCGCAGCCTACGACATTCTCATCAATAAGCAACAACCCGAAGAGTTTAGCTACGACACCAAGCTCTAAAAGAGCCATTTTATAAATCACTCGCACCATAAGCGAAAAGCGAGGGGAAGAAGCCATGCGCACAAAGCTAGGTTTCTTCCCCTCGACTGCGTTTCAACAGACGCGACACGAGGGTGATGAAGAGAAAAAGCGAGCGCTAGAGCCAAAGTAGACGGCCATTGCACTTGGCTAATTCAAAAAAAATGAAGAAATTTGCAAACCCTAAATCACAATCAGAATGGACACTCCCACTACCAATCCCTGGCAGGGTTGCATAGACTACATAAAACAGCAAGTGCCAAGCGAAATGTTTAACGCTTGGTTTGAGCCCTTGTCGTTGGTAAGCGTAGAAGGCAACGAGCTGAAAGTGGGAGTGCCAAACAAAACGTTTGCCAGCATTTTCGACGAGAAGTATGTGAACTACTTCATGCAGGTGGTTCGATACTTTATGGGCAGCAGCCTCACCCAGCTTAGCTACGTGGTGTGTGAAAAGCAACCCGAGCCCGCCGTAGCCCCCCTTGTCACCCCCGAAACGCTAACGGGTTACAAGGGAAACACGCCGCAAAACGTGCCTCTGCCCACCCTAAAATCGCAACTCAATCCACACTATCGCTTCGACAATTTTGTGATGGGCGAAAGCAACAAACTCTCGCTCACCATTGCCCAAAGCATTAGCGAAACACCGGGACGCAGCGCCTTCAACCCCTTCTTCCTTTACGGCCCAAGCGGTGTGGGAAAAACTCACTTGGTCAATGCCATCGGTGTGAGCATCAAAGAGCGCGACCCACAAAAACGCGTGCTCTTCGTTTCGGCCCACGTGTTTAAAACGCAATACACCGACTCCGTCATTCACAACACACAAAACGATTTTCTCAACTTCTATCAATCGATTGAAGTGCTGATCATCGACGACATACAAGAAATCACCACCTCTAAAACGCAAATGGCTTTCTTTCACATTTTCAACCATTTGCAACAAAACAACCGGCAAATCATCATCACCTGCGACCGTCCGCCCGTGCTTTTCGAAGGCATCGAAGAGCGCATGCTCACCCGCTTTAAGTGGGGCATGGTGGTGGAAATGGAGAAGCCCGACACCCGCTTGCGCCGCGACATTTTGGTGTCGAAAATTAAGCGCGACGGACTGACCGAAGTGGTGCCCGATGAAGTGGTGCAATACATTGCGCAGAACGTTGACAGTAGCGTGCGCGAACTCGAGGGCATTGTCAACTCCATCATGGCCTATTCCGTGGTAGACAATTGCGAAATCGACCTGCAACTAACGCAGCGTGTGGTGGCTCGAGCCGTTAATTTAGAGAAGAAAGGCCTTTCGGCCGACGACATCATACAGTCCGTGGGCCAGCGCTTCAGCCTAAAGCCAAAGGAAATCACCTCGCGCACCCGCAAAAAAGCTGTGGTGCAGGCCCGACAAATCACCATGTATCTCATTCACAAATACACCGACATTGGCTATAGCCAAATAGGGCGTCAGTATTTTAAGTGCGATCATAGCACTGTGATTTACGCCTGCAACAAAGTGAAAGACTGCATGGGCGTGGACAAAGACTTCCGCCGTAACATTGAGGAACTTGAAAGCGTGTTGAAATAAAACCCTCATGTTTAGGCTTCAAACTGAAATGCTTTTTTACATTAGCATCGAAGTTAGAAAGAAATACGATTTGCTAATAAACTCCATAAACCAGCCACAAACAAATTAGTTTGTGGCTTTTTATTTGTGCCTAGTTTGCCATCTTATTTCCCCCAATACAAGAAGCAAAAACACATAAGCATTAGCGATTTTACTATCAAGCCACTATAAATCACTATCAAGCCACTAGTTTTTCTTATTAAGCCACTAGTGAAACACTATTAAGCCACTAGTTTTTCCTATTAAGCCACTAGTGAAACACTATCAAGCCACTAGTTTTTCCTATTAAGCCACTAGTGAAAATTTG
>CAVKKI010000021.1:0-18639 GCA_963656725.1 Oribacterium sp.
ATGTCTTGAATAGAAACCATTTCATTTGCAAAATTCGGAAATATTTCGGCAATATTTCATGTTAACTCACACTAATTCTTGTAGAACCAGAAATATTAAGAGGTGAAATGATGATAGGGATAAACCTTGCCTATTTGTGAAAATTGAACTGGAAATGCCTAATGAATGTTGCATTTTCCTATTCGATTTAATGAGGCGAACAAAAGAAAGGCTATGCGCCTTTTAAAATGAAGCGCATAGCCTTTAATGGATTATAAAGTTAAGTTCTGAAAGATGAACTAAAACTTGAAATTGTGATTAGTTGAACCAACGAACGTAGCAGAAATCCTGACGGTTGGGCAGGTTCTTGTTCTTAGGATACATACGGTAGGCTACTTTGTAAGAACCTGCGAGGTCTACACTGCCAGTGAGTTCGAAGGTGTAGAGGTTGCCCTCGTGACCTGTTACGTTCATAGGCATCACATCGTAGATGCTTTCATTTCCTTCGTTGCCACCGATGATAACCAAGTCGATGCCAATAGCGTCGTCAAGTCCTTGTTCGTCAACCACGTGTTTCACGGTGAAGTCTTTACCGCTAACCAAAGTGCCGTTCAGCAAATTCTCGCTGCGTTCAGAACTTACTACGCTGATGTTATCCCAACGTTGAGCCACGCTCTCTTTCCAAGCGGCAATGCTCTTAGCCAATTGATTGTCGTTGGCAGCGAGAGTTTTGTAACGAGCTGCTTGGGGATTGTAGAAGCGATCGTAGTAGTCGTCGAGCTGACGCTTCATGGTGTAGTTGGGGGCGATGCCAGCGATAGAGTTCTTCACTGTGCGTACCCAATTTTCTGAGTATCCCTTGCGGTTGCGAGCGTAGTAGAGAGGAATAATCTCTTGCTCCAACATAGAGTAGATGGTTGAAGCATCGAGTTTATCTTGATGCTCTTGGTTTTCGTAAGTGCGACGATCGGTGAGAGCCCAACCAGCTCCTTCACGATAGCCTTCATACCACCAACCATCGAGAACGCTGAGGTTTACCACACCGTTCATCAAAGCCTTCTCACCTGATGTGCCGCTAGCTTCGAGAGGACGAGTCGGGGTGTTCATCCAAATGTCCACACCAGAAACGAGACGACGAGCCAACTGCATGTCGTAGTTGTCGAGGAAGAGAATCTTGCCCATGAACTCGGGGCGCTGCGAAATTTCGTAAATCTTCTTAATCAAACCTTGACCAGCACCATCTGCGGGGTGAGCCTTACCTGCGAAGAGGAATTGTACGGGATAGTCGGGGTTGTTAACGATCTTTGCCAAGCGGTCGAGATCAGTGAAGAGCAAGTGAGCACGCTTGTAGGTAGCGAAACGACGAGCGAAGCCAATGAGCAGGGCGTTGGGATTAATCTTGTCGAGCAAGCTTACTACGAGTGAGGGATCACCTTGGTTGCGCAACCAATTTTCGCGGAAGCGAGCGCGGATGTAGTCGATGAGTTTGTTCTTTAGCGTAACGCGAGTGTTCCAAATCACTTCATCGGGCACATTATAAATCTTCTCCCAAATCTTTTCGTTGCTTTGGTCGTTGATGTATTCTTTGCCAAGATATTTTTCGTAGACGGCCTTCCATTCCTTAGCGCACCAGGTGGGGAAGTGTACACCGTTGGTCACGTAGCCCACGTGACTTTCTTCGGGATGAGGATTGTAGAGGTCGAACCATTCGTCATGGCTACGCTCTGCATGGTTCTTACGCTCAGCAGCGGGCATGTAGCCAGGCCAAATGTCCTTAAACATTTGTTGGCTAACGCGGCCGTGAAGCCAACTCACACCATTCACCTCTTGGCAAGTTTTGCAAAGGAAGGTCGACATGCAGAACTTCTCGCTCTTGTCGTCGGGGTTGGTGCGACCTAATCCCATGAAATCGTCCCATGAAATGCCTAGGCGACCAGGGAATTGGTTCATGTATTTGTTGAATAGGCCTTCATCGAAATAGTCGTGACCTGCAGGTACGGGAGTGTGCACAGTGTAGAGTGAAGAGGCACGTACCAATTCAAGAGCTTCGTCGAAGCTAAGTCCGCTTTCTACGAAATCTACCAAACGTTGTGCGTTGCAAAGAGCTGCGTGGCCTTCGTTGCAGTGGTAGATGTCTTTCTTAATGCCGAGTTTCTTTAAAGCAAGCATACCACCGATACCGAGCAAGTATTCTTGCTTGATGCGGTTTTCCCAATCGCCACCATAGAGCGAGTGGGTGATGCGACGGTCAAACTCAGAGTTCATCTCGTTGTCGGTGTCGAGCAAGTAGAGTTTGATGCGGCCTACGTTAGCCACCCATAGTCCGGCATGAACCATGAAGTTGGGGTAGGGCACGTCTACTACCACTTGGTTGCCTTCGCCATCGGTTACACGCTCAATGGGCAGACGGTCGAAGTCTTGAGCCTCGTAGTTGGCAATTTGTTGGCCATCCATAGAAAGGCTTTGAGTAAAGTAACCATAGCGATAGAGGAAACCTACGGCCACCATGTCGACGTTGCTGTCGGAGGCTTCTTTCAAATAGTCGCCAGCAAGCACGCCCAAACCGCCAGAGTAAATCTTTAGCACGGCGTTCAAACCATACTCCATGCAAAAGTAGGCTACCGACGCACGTTTAGCGTTGGGCTTAACGTCCATATATTTGCGGAAATCTGCGTACACCTTGTTCATGTGTCCGATGATTTCCTCGTCTTTCGAGAGCTCAATCAGGCGATCGTAGTCAATGCTACGGAGCAAATCGATAGGGTTGCGTTTCACCTTGTGCCAGAGTTCCTCATCAAGGCTGGCAAATAGTTGCTGTGCCTCGTTGTTCCAAGCCCACCACAAGTTGTGTGCCAGCTCATCGAGTTTCTTGAGAGCTTCGGGGATGTGACTTTTTACGTTCACCACCTTCCATGAAGGTTGGTTAGCGTTGCTAATTTTAATGTTCATTGATTATGATTGTGAGATTGTGTTGTTCTTTTAGAAAAAGTTTCGCTCGCCTTCTAACCTTGTGCATAAACTCTACGCAAGGCAAAATCGTAGGCCTCATAGTAGTGCTTAATGAAGTACTTCCACTGTGCCTTGTTGGCTAACGTTGTGGCTTGTTTGCGCAGCGTGGTGCGCTCTTTGGTAGGAGCGTAGAGAAGCTGCTTGATGGTTTCGCAAATTTCGTGTGCCACTTCGAAGTAGTTGCTATCGTCGCGGTGAATCACGCGGACACCATCGGTTGGTGTTCCCTCGTGTCCAAGAGTCTCGTTTACCCATTGGCCGAATCCGCTGAGGTCGGTCGTGACGCACGGAGTGTGGAAGGCGCAACTTTCAAGCGGTGTGTAGCCCCAAGGTTCGTAATAAGAGGGGTAGATTGCCAAATCGTTGGCTGCCAAGAGGTGATAATAAGGTAGGTTGAAAATGCCATCATTTCCCTCTAGATAACAAGGCACGAGTATCACCTTTACTTTGTCGGTGGGGAGGTTGGCAAGACCTAGTTGACGGATGGTGCACACAATGCGGTCATCGTCGAGATTGTGCAGATTGTGCGTAATGATGGGGTTGGGCAACGGGGCTCCTGCACCCACGGGGCTATGTTTCAGTGCTTCTTGCAAATCGTCTCGGGCGCTCTCCATCCAACATGGCACTTCAATCAAAGCTAGCACTTGTTGGCTGTTTTCTTGCTCATTGAGTTGGGCTCGCAATTGAGCCATCGATTCTAAGAATACGTCAAAACCCTTGCAGCGATAGTCGTTGCGTCCGCTAGTCGACACAATCAGCGTATCGTCGGGAAGCACAGAGCCAGTTAGGGCGCTAGCTACGTTAAGAATGCAGCGACGGGCTTTTTTACGTACTGTAGTGAAAGCAGTGCCTTTAGGTACGAAATCGTTTTCAAATCCGTTAGGCAACACCACGTCAACGGGTTTGTCGAGCAATTGGGCGCATTCTTTGTCGGTAAAGGTGCTCACCGTGGTGAAGCAATCTGCCCCCCAAGCGCTTTGTTTCTCAATGCTATGCTTTGAGTCCATGTGAAGCTCTCGGGCCATTTGGTCTCCGTTGTAACCATCGAAGTAGGCGTATAGTTGTTTGTCGTTACCGCAAATGGAGCGCCCGATGCTCGTGGCATGGGTGGTAAACACGGTGGCTACATGGGGCTGATGCTTTTTCAAAAATAACATACCTAGTCCCGACATCCACTCATGTGCTTGGTAAATCACCTTATCGCTCTTGTCAAGGCACAATGACACCACAGCTTCCACAAAACGGGCAGCTGCATAGGAGAACATTGAAGCTTCGTCGTAGTCGCCATAGCCATGCAGCGAATCCACACGGAATAAATCCCATGCTTCAGCGTAGATGTTATCTTTAATTTCAAAGAATGGGGTAAAATCAACGAGAACGGCCACAGGCTTCCCTGGGACCATCCAACGACCAATTCTGCACTTTAAGCCTAAATCTGCTGCGGCCTTTTTCCATAAAGGCAACAACCGTTCATCCTCACAAAAATCAACATTAGCCGTAGGTTGTTTCAGGTCGGGACCGATAAACACAAGTTGGTCACCGTATTTAGACATTAGTGTTTTGGCACGTGATGAGAGTACGGTGTAGATGCCTCCCACCTTATTACATACTTCCCAACTAGTCTCGAATATGTAGTCGGGCACTAACTGTTCTTTCTTCATAAAAATCTGTAATAACCACTGCAAAGGTACACTCTTAGCCGTGAACTGCAAAGTGAAAATGTGGTTTTTTTAACTTTGTAACAAAATCTTTGTCATTCGTTTATCAACGTGAGGCGTGCAAAATTGTGGTTCTTGTTAGCGCTTTTGCGAGTTCGTCTTTAGTGTAATTGCCCATAAGGGGTAGCTTACCGCTAAGGCAGATAGAAAGAGGCAGAGGCTATTGATGACGAAAAAGGTTAGGTCGATGAGTAAAGGTGAGTTGACAACGTCGCCAGTAAGAGAGGAACGCACTGCGGCCCATTGGCTACCTATATATAATAGTAGCGGACAAGAGCAAATGCTTAAAATGATGCCTACAGGGATGAACGACAATAATAGAACTATAATAGGCGTGCCAAAGGCATGCTTCAGCGCGTAGAGGCTACTGCTTTTAAAAGATAAATTAAAAAGAGCGTGCTTCACTGCAAAAAGTAAGTTGAATGAGCAAGCGAATAACACAAGAAAAGGTATGGCAATGAGTATCCAAATTGTCCACTTTAAGGCCGCGGCAACGAATAAAGCAATGAATAATCCGCCCACGAATAACGTGAGCGCCGAAGTGTAGAGCCACTTCAGGCAGACGCCCCATTCTTCGTGGTTAAAGCTAGGCGTGGGGGTGGATAAAAAGCAATTTTTCTCTTTGTATTCCTTCATTAACGTAAAGGTTTTAGTAAGGAATAGAAGATTACTGAATATGAGAAGAATAAACGCTAACACGAGATAGATGGCATAGTTTGTAGTGGGTAAGGCTATTTGTTGGGCAATTTCTGCATCCCCTCCCGATTGATAGAAAAGCCATGCTGGACAAATTTGCTGGCGAACGTATAGCATAGTCAATGCTAGAAAAAAGGCGTTTGTCAGTGCGGTGAAGAGGGCAAAAGGCCAAATGTGTTTTAGATAGAGTTTCCAGTTGAGGGCAACAATTCGCCAAGCATCCGCCATGCTGCTCTTTATTCCGCGGTCTTTATTAAAAGGTATGTCTTGCATTTTGTTTAATGATTGAATTAGTAGAGTGGGGGGGCTTAGCAAGGGGACTTGACCTCCTAACTCGATAATGTGGTGTGCAAAGGTAACTTTTATTTTTTATGTTGAGAAATCGTTGAAAAATATCTTCCTCTAGATTAGTAATGTTTAAAGACTTGTTCAAAAATGAAGTGGAGCATTAAACATTCTTTTTTCGCTTGTATAATCAGTGTTCTCGTATAAGTGAAATTCTCAGTTCAGAGAAATGTTGAATCAGTGTTGAAAAAGACTATAAACTGCAATGCATATTGGTGTGCACCAATTGGTGTTCGTGCTACCACCAACTGAAGCACGTGCTACCTTCAGTTGGTGCACGCACTACTTTCAGTTGGTGCACACCCGTCGCATTCAGCATTCAAATCAAACGGAATGCCTTATTCATAGGGCTGATGGATGGAGAAGATAAAACATAATAACTAGATAATGTGGTCATTCAGCCTTTCTTTATATAAATGGGAACTTCATTTTTTCTTATTGGTACAATCTACATTCCGGTATAGAAAGGATTGTATATTATGTTTCAATTTTAAATGGAAAAGTCGTGGTTAGTGTGTCAATTTTTTTATGTGAGCAAAGTTCGTCATCTCTTATGTAAACGGACTGCATGTTCTTGATTCTATAGGAGAAATACTCCGGTTTTTATTCTGTACCTAGCAAAAACGCTTCTTATGGTGCAAATAATGCAAAACAAATAACCTTTTTCGTTTAAATGTTTGCCTACTGCTGTGCAACTCGCTAACTTTGCACTCGTAAAAAGACAAAAACTAAGCTTGATTGTTAGGATGTTAGTCCTAATGGATTTCCTCCTGTGAAGGAGCAATTGTATAAGATTTAGGTAAAAAGATTTGTAGAAAGGTAACTGTTAGATGAATGACTCGAAAGAGTCGGTGGGCGTGGCAATAGAGCCTCGCACCACAAAGATGGAAAGGGCGTGAGCCCTTTTTTTGTTGTCCTTAAGCTCCTTTGTCATGGCCTTTAGTTGTGTTGTCGTCGTTTTTTGGGGACAAGAAAAAAAGGGCCTTATGGAAAAATGCCTAAAAAAGACGTATAATATGGAGTGTTTTGGAAAATGATTGAGCTGAGGTAATTATATATAGTATGGCAAAGGCCTCTCACCTAGGGTGGGAGGCCTTTATAGTGATGTACCATAAGGATGCTTGAGCTATTTCTGAATTTGCTCGGCTAGAAACTTCTTATATTATGTAGCCGTAGTCGCGCAAGATGCGTACAACTTCGGACATATTCTTGTTTTCGATAAGGATTAAGTAGTTCTCTGCGCGAACGATATACTGCTTTAGTCTTTCATCTGTCATGATGATTTCTTGCAAACGTTTATTGTCCTTGCTAATTCGTCGAATCGTGTAGCTCTTTCCTGCTGTTCCTAATGGCTGGCATTGTTGGCGCATGGTTTCGAAGAAATCCTCCCAAATAGAAGAGAATTTACAAGCCATCAAGCGCTTAAATCGTCCAATCTTTTCTTCAAGCGTATCCTTGTCTGCGCATTCCTTGATGAATGTTTTTAAATCTACTCGGTAGAGTGTAGGGGTAACGGCGGTGGCGAATCGGTCTAGCGAAAGTCTTTTGGGACTTTCAAGGTCGAGCAACTTAATCAGCAGCCGATCATTGTCCAACTCGAAGATGGGGCCTGAGGATTGGCTTGTTACTGGTGGCGTGTAATCTTTGCTTATGCCGAATACATAACGGCCTAGCGATGTGAGGCGAATATACTTTAGTCCATCGTAAGGCGAAGTTGTGCAGATGGGGCCCGTTTCGTGGGCTATGTCGAGTATACCCCAACTAGCAAACAAAAAACACATGCTTTTAATGGCGGCTGTTACAAACTGCGTTTCCACGTCCTCACGCTTAATGTATTTACCCGAAAATTCGTTGAAGGTGTTTAATTCTGTAACGTAGTTATTGTGAATGCAGAAGGGAATGTAAGGGCTGTTGGGAGCGTTGAATATAAAACGTCTAATGGTGTAGAGAATTTGTTCGAAAGGAATCCAGCATTCTTTCTCTTTCCATATTTTATCGTAGTCGCAAAATAGGTGGTTAATAGTTTCAATGAGTTCGTCTGTATAACTAAAATCGATGATGTTGCGACGCAAGCCCGAGAAATGAAAGAGAAAAAGTGGAAAGAACATTTCACTTTCAAGCTGAAGACAACTGGGAATAATTTTAGCCCAATCTTCGGGCATAAAATCCCTCAATGCTTCATTTTTGAAATTTTCTGTGATAAGTTCATACATCACAGCTAGTATAGAGCCTCGCATCGTTTCCGAATCTTCATTGGGGGCATTTTTCTCACTGAAAAATTCTGTCAAGTTGGATTCTGCAACGGCTTTACGTATGCTTGCGGTGAAGAGCTTGTTTTTTCCAATCTTCAATTTCTTGCCAAGATGAAGGGCTTCAATCACCGCAAAGTCGTTATAGAATAGGGCTTCTCCAGAAAATAGAGTTAATCCCTTTGGGAGTTCTTTCACTACTGCTTGTTTTTTTTCCCAAAAGCAGAACATTGCTTCGTAAAGAAATTCCTTTTTGAAATTTATGAAACTATAGTCCTCATCGTAATAATAAAAAGAAGATTCATATCCAAAGAACACTGCTAGTTCTTCCTTCATTTCCGTTCTCCATCCTTTTCCCGTTATGCATTTTTTTCCGTAATATTTGTTTGCTTGCCCTATCGTGATATAGGTGTTTTGTGCCACGGTATACCAAAGAACCCTTTCGTTGGCAGATAGTAGGTCGAGGAAGTATTCAATGTTTTCGTTACAAAGAAAATAGGCTAGAAATTGCACCCAATGCTCCTTCTTTGGTGTTTTAGATATGGTGTCGAAAATTTCGAGTTCTGCGCTATTACCTTTATTGTCAGTGTAAACGTAATGGTATTTAGAGAGTGAATTAACTAGTGGCCCTGCTATTTCTCGAAGTACGGCTAACTTGGCCTCTTTAAGTAGGTTGATTGCAGCTTCTAGCAAATCGTCTTTAACTGCTTTAAGTTTTCTCGTTTCGAGTTGCTTATTGGTGTTGCTTGTAGTGCTCATGTGTGATTATCCCAAAATGAAGTTAATGTCTTCCTCGCTCAACTGCTTGGTTGATGAAGAATCGGCATCGATAAGTCCTTTGAATAGGTCGGCCTTTTGTTGTTGGAGTATCTGAATTTTCTCTTCGATGGTGCCTTGTGTAATCATGGAGAAGCAAAGCACTTTAGCCTTTTGGCCGAAGCGGTGTAAGCGGTTGATGGCTTGTTCCTCGGCGGCTTTGTTCCACCAAGGCTCGAAGATGAATACGGTGTCGGCTGCAATGAGGTTCAACCCCACACCACCTGTTTTCAGCGTCATCAGCATCACTTTGCATTGTGGATTGTTTTGAAAACGCTCAACCACGCTTTTACGATCGTGGGTGGAGCCCGTCATACACACGTAGTCGATGCCATTTTTGTCAAGCGTTTCGCTTAGTAACTCAATGCCTGCAATGAAGTTAAAGAACACCACAGTTTTGTGGCCATTGGCTACCGCTTCGAGCAAGGTGTCGGTGAGCGTTTCGAGTTTGGGAGAGTGAATTTGCCCGTCGGTCAGACTTTCGGGAATAGAGGCCACACGGCGCAATTCATTCAGTGCTTGAAACATCACAAATTGCGATTTGTGAATGCCTTCGGTGTGGATTGAAAGGTTTACCTGCTCTTTATAATAAAGGCGTCGCTGTTCGTAAAAGCGTGCTTGAGCCTCATCCATCTCCACATAGAGCGTTTTGTCAATGCGATCGGGTAAATCCTTGAGTACATCGCGTTTTAAACGGCGCAGCATAAAGGGAAAAATCTTGCGACGAAGGCTTTGCATGGCGTCTTTGTCATCGTCCTTTTGTATGGGAGAGGCGTAACGAGCATTGAAATCGTCGAGTGTGCCAAACATCGTGGGATTGAGGAAACGGAATAGCGAATAAAGTTCACTTAGGTTGTTTTCAATAGGTGTGCCGCTTAGGGCTAGACGGTGCTCAGCCTTAAGTAAGAATACGGCTTGCGTGCTTTGTGCGGCCACGTTCTTAATGTTTTGGCTTTCATCGAGAATAACGTAGTGAAACTTTTCTTCCTTAAAAGTTTCAATGTCGTTGCGCACAATGGCATAGGTGGTCAAAATGATTTGGTTGCTCATAGCCTCCTTTATGTCGCGTGTAGTGCCATAGTAGGTGTACACTTTGAGTTTGGGCGAGAACCGAGTAATTTCACTTTGCCAGTTGAAGAGCAAACTGCGAGGCATGACTAGCAGAGTGGGCTTCTTTTCTTTGGGATAGACAAGGTTGAGCATTCCGATGGTCTGCAAGGTTTTTCCAAGGCCCATATCGTCGGCCAAGCAACCACCCATGTTGTTGTCGTAGAGATACTTTATCCATTTAACTCCTTCTGCCTGATAAGGGCGCAGTTTGGCTTTTAAAGCAGGCACTTTAAGATTGTCCTCCTTCAGTTTGTTGAAACCTTCATAAAATTGTCGGTGGTGCTTAAATGCTTCGCCCTCAATAGGCCCGTTGATGAGCGTTTCGAGTTCGGATAGGTCGAAAAATGACACTTTTACCTTGTCTTTATCGCTTTTTTTAACCTTTTTGAATATGCGTTCAAGCCGGCGCATGTATCCATCGTCCAAGATGGCGCGATTACCATCGGATAGCTGAATGTATTTCTTTGAGTTGTATTGTGAAATAAGTTGTTGCAGCGTGAAGTTCTCTTCGCCTAGACTCACCATTGCGCTTCCTTCCAAAAAGTCGATGCCCGATGAAAGGTTTACTTTCAGATTAGGCTGAACGGCCTTCACTTTATACTCTTTTAGTTTCTCAGCTCCCACCAATTGATAATTGCGAATGAGCGAAGGCAATGCGTTGAGAAGAAAAGGACCTGCAATGTTCTCGGGAATGATAAAGCTTCCATCTTCTGCATACACTGTTTTCTTAGCTTGTCGCGAGGGGGCGTATTGAAGGATTCGCTTAAGCAATTCGTCTTCTTGTAGTTCGCTAGGCAGTCGCTTCAAGCGCTTTACTTGAATTTCGTAGGGAGTGGTGGCAATGGCTAATTTGTTGATGTTAAATTGGTCAATGAAGTCTGAAGGCACGTCCTTCACACTCTCGGCCAATCGCAGATAAAGCGATTTGTCGGTGTCTACTTTTTCAAAAAATAGGGTGGGTACTGGCGTGACTTCTTGTTCGGAGAATTGAATGTCTACTCCTTCGCAATTTACCCTCACGTTTTCTACGTAAGAATAGAAAACGGACAGGTATTTGTCGAGCATTTCTTCTGCAAACTCGTCTTCAAAAATTGAAAAATAGCGATAGTTGTTGCCCACGGTGCGCACATTGCAAAGTTTATCTTTTACAAGACAGAAACTATCGGTGAGCATCACCAACGGCTCGTTGTCGTCCGAACCGTCAATGTTGAATTGTGGTTGATAAGTGTGCTCTTTTTTGTTGAGTGTTAGCACAATCTCTTTTTCCTCTTCCAAAGTCTGTAGAGCATTCCCTTTACTATCAATGATGTTCTTGCATCGAGCAAGTTGATAGCACAGATAGGGATGATCGTTAAGGTTGATGCGCTGATCGGTCTCTTCCCACACAATCTGAAATTTCTTTTCGCGCATCACGTTCTCTATGCTATGAAGCAGTTGAGCCGTGTTGCTGTCATAGTATCGGTAGTCCACCTCAATGGGTATCCTATCTTCGTTAACAACGGTGAGGTAGGTGGCATTTTCTTTTACGTCGAGCATAAAGAAAACATTCGGAGTGTAATCTTTATGTTTGGGGGTGTATAAGTCTGAGTGATTGTTTTGTGTTTGCAACTTTTTTAGCTGCATTAAAAAGTCTGACATATTCTAATTGTGGGGTATATGTTAGGATCGTTGTGCGTTATTCAATGATTTGAAGGCTTATGATGTAATCTAAACCAACTACTTTGCCGTTTTCTAAGTGAATAGATTTTGATGTTTCGTCAAACTTAACAACTTGCCTTGATTCTTTTATGAATTCTCCGCCTTCTTTCCGTTCGTCCGGTTGGAAATACATGAGATTAATAGTCAATGGCTTGTTAAGTCGTTGCTTGATAAGCGAAAGGGTGTTGTCTAGTTCTTTCAGTCGGTCTCTTTCTAACTTCTCGAATCCTTCAGTATGGCGTGCTCTCTCTGCTAGAGCTTCATAATGCCCAGTTAGGGCGGCGAAGGCACCAAACTCTGCGGCTCTTCGTTCCAAGGGCATCCTTTCGTGATGCTTTGAAGTGAAATGCGGCAGATGCAGAATGTCGCCGTAAAGTTTTTTTGTTAGGTCTGGATTGAACTCGGACATGTCTTTGAGCTTATTCAGATGCAATATTAAGCAAAAAAAGTGGACTGGCCAAGTGAACTAGTGGCTTAATAATTGGCACAGGGTTTGCATTTTGTTGAATCGACAAAACAATAAAAAACAAAATCATTATGCAAAAAGGTGATATTGGAATAACTACCGAGAATATTTTTCCCGTTATCAAGAAATTTCTTTACAGTGATCACGAGATTTTCCTTCGTGAAATTGTAAGCAACGCCGTTGATGCCACTCAAAAGTTGAAGACTTTCGCTATGAAAGGTGACTTTAAAGGTGAATTGGGTGACTTAACCGTGCGCGTAAGCGTTGATAAGGATGCCAAGACATTGACCATCAGCGATCGTGGTATTGGTATGACGGCCGAAGAGATTGACAAGTATATTAATCAGATTGCCTTCTCTGGAGCCAACGATTTCTTGGAGAAGTATAAAGACGATGCTTCGGCCATTATCGGTCACTTTGGTCTTGGTTTCTATTCCGCTTTCATGGTGGCCGACCGCGTAGACATTATTACGCGTAGCTATCGTGAAGACGCTAAGGGAGTGAAATGGACTTGTGATGGTTCGCCTGCTTTTGAAATCGACGAGTGTGAAAAGGCTGACCGCGGCACTGACATTGTGTTGCACGTGTCGGATGATTGCGCTGAATTCCTTGAAAAGAATAAGATACAAGAACTCTTGACGAAATATTGTCGCTTCCTTCCCATCGCCATTGCCTTTGGTAAAAAGACGGAATGGAAAGATGGTAAAGAACAAGAAACGGAAGAGGATAACGTGGTGAACGACACTAATCCTCTTTGGACGAAGACGCCCTCTACATTGAAGGATGAGGATTATAAGAAGTTCTATCGCGAGCTTTATCCCATGTCTGACGAGCCTTTATTCTGGATTCACTTGAATGTGGATTATCCTTTCCACCTCACGGGTGTGCTTTACTTCCCCAAAATCAAGAGCAACCTCGATGTACACCGCAATAAAATTCAACTCTATTGCAATCAAGTGTTTGTGACCGACCAGGTGGAGAACATTGTTCCCGACTTCCTTACCTTGTTGCATGGTGTCATCGATTCGCCCGATATTCCCTTGAATGTCAGTCGTAGCTATTTGCAGAGCGATGCAAACGTAAAGAAAATTTCTTCTTACATCACGAAGAAGGTGAGCGACCGTTTGCAATCTATCTTCAAGACCGACCGCAAAGACTTCGAGCAGAAGTGGGACGACTTGAAACTCTTCATTAACTATGGCATGTTGTCGCAAGAAGATTTCTACGACAAGGCAAAGAGTTACGCTTTGTTTAAAGACATCGACGGCAAATATTTCACCTACGAAGAATATGCCAACTTGATAAAGGACGCTCAAACCGATAAGGATGGCAACTTGATTTATCTTTACGCCACAAATAAGGATGAGCAGTATAGCTACATTGAGTCGGCCAAGGCAAAAGGTTATAGCGTGTTGCTCTTCGATGGTCAGCTCGACACACCGATGGTGAGCATGTTGGAGCAAAAGTTTGAGAAGAGCCGCTTTAGCCGTGTGGATGGCGATGTGATTGACCGCATCATTCAGAAAGAGGATGCACCTAAGAGCGAATTGAGTGCAGAGGACGCTGCTTCGCTTTCGGGTGTCTTTACTGCCGAACTTCCTGTGGTCGACAAGATGCAGTTCCACGTAGAGTCGGCTGCTTTGGGCGAACAAGCCACTCCGGTCATCATCACTCAGAGCGAATATATGCGCCGTATGAAAGACGCTAGCCGTTATCAACAAGGCATGTCGTTCTATGGCGAGATGCCCGATATGTACAACGTTGTGCTCAACTCCGACCACCGCTTGGTTAAGTCAGTTCTTAGCGACATGACGTCTGCTTTGAAAGATAAACTGCAGCCCATTGAGGAACAACTGAAAACCTTGCGCGCACACCGTGCCGAAGTAGAAGAAAGCCAGAAGGGTAAGAAGTATGATGAACTCACTGAGGAAGATAAAGCTGCTACGAAAAAGTGTGACGACGATATCGCTGCTCAAGAATCGGCTCGTAAGGATGTATGGGCTGGATATGCAAAGCAGAATCCAGTGGTGGCTCAACTCATCGACTTGGCTCTGTTGCAAAATGGCTTGCTCCGTGGCGAGGCTTTGAGCAAGTTCGTTGCTCGTTCGGTTGATTTGATTAAGTAAACATTTATAATCTCAACTCCCCACAATTCTTTCCTTAATAGAGCGAAAGGATGTGGGGATTTTTTGTTTCCAAACATGCCAAATATGCTTTTCACTGCGCTTTTACCTTTATTGCTTTGGTCGTGTCAGCCAAAGCAAAGTGCCTCATCGTCAACGGCCGAAGCACCTGTTGCTGAGGCTTCTTCTCAAACGGTTTCGTCATCGCCTGCTGCTGCGTCTATTCTCGATAGTTGCGTCTACACCAAAGCCGACTCTGTGCAGGTTGTAGAACTTTTGAAGTTGCAACCAACCGACAATGATGTGCTGTTTTATGCTCGCCAATTCAAGGGCCTTCCTTATGTAGCTTCTACGCTCGAAGTGGCCGACCCTGAACGCTTGGTTGTTAATTTGCGAGAACTAGATTGCACCACCTTGGTGGAGACCACCTTGGCACTTACACTGACAAAACGTCAGCATGGCAGTAGCTTTGAGCAATATTGTCAGAACTTGAAGCGCTTGCGTTATTGGGGCGGACAAATGAACGGCTATTTATCGCGTCTTCATTATTTCACTTGGTGGATGCACGACAACATCAGCAAGGGACTTGTGGAGGAGGTGAAAGATGCAAAGCATTTCACCACACCCATTTGCATAGCTAATCATTACATGTCGGCTCACCCCGATAAATATAAGTTTTTGAAGGGCAATCAGCAGCGTATAGACAGCATAGCCAAGCTAGAGCGCAGTTATAATGGCCGTGACGGCTATTATCTTTCTGAAGAAAAAACAGAATTAAAGAAAACTGCTTTGAGCAGCATTCACGATGGTGACATTGTAGCCATTGTGACGAAAAAGGATGGTATTGACTATTCGCATCTTGGTTTTGCCGTGTGGGGAAAAGATGGCTATCTGCATTTATTGAATGCGTCCTCTATTCACCACAAAGTGGTGGAAGAACCTAAAACCTTGCGTCAGTATTTGCGAGAGCATCCCTCGTCGATTGGTATCCGTTTGCTGCGTTTGAAATAGCGTCAGCACGTTACATATAAAACGTTGAAATCCGCCTATTCTTCCGTTCGCATTGATTGGAAGAATAGGCGGTTTTCTTTATTCTCACAAAAGGGTGAAATCTTAGAGGAGAATTGATTAGATGCTCAGTTCATCGAGCACTTTAATAAGCTTTTTGTCCATGGCTTTGCGTTTGCCAACGGCATCGATGAAGGGCACGTAGACCACTTCGTTGTTGCGCACACCCACCATTACGTTGCGCTGACCTTGCACCAAGGCTTCAATAGCGCCCACGCCTACTTGTGAGGCAAGAATGCGGTCGCGGGCCGAGGGGCTGCCGCCACGTTGAAGGTGGCCAAGGATGGACACGCGCACGTCGAAGTTGGGATATTCCTTATTTACGCGCTCGGCATAGTACATGGCACCACATTTCGGACTTTCGCTCACAATCACGATGCAGCTTTTTTTACTCTTGCGGATGCCGCGCTCCATGAATTCAATCAACTGGTCGCTACCGGTGGTATCCTCGGGAATGATGGCCGCTTCGGCACCTGCGGCGATGGCGCTGTTTTGAGCTAAGAATCCTGCATCGCGTCCCATTACCTCGACGAAGAAAATGCGCTCGTGCGAGGTGGCGGTGTCGCGAATTTTATCTACACACTCGGTGATGGTGTTCAGCGTGGTGTCATAACCAATGGTGCTATCAGTGCCGTAGAGGTCGTTGTCGATGGTGCCAGGAAGACCGATGCAAGGAAAGTCATATTCCTCGGCCAACTTCATGGCGCCCGTGAGCGAACCATTACCGCCAATCACAATTAAAGCATCGATCGACTCCTTGCGTAGCGTTTCGTAAGCCTTTTTGCGTCCAGCGGGAGTTTGAAATTCTTTTGAACGGGCTGTGCGCAGAATCGTACCACCCGTTTGAATAATGTTGCTCACATCTTCTGTGGTGAAGGGCTTTACTTCGTCGTTAATTAACCCATCGTAGCCACGGTAAATGCCTTTTACCTTAAAACCATTGCAAATGCCACTGCGTGTTACGGCACGGATGGCCGCATTCATTCCAGGAGCGTCGCCACCAGAGGTGAGCACGCCAACGCATCTAATTTTACCCATATTGTTTTTTTAGATTATTGCTTAGCTAATTTTTATCTATTAATGTGTTTGTTTGTCGTTATTGATTGAACAAAAGAATACCTTGCACAATGAGTGCCAACACGATGAATCCGGCCAAAAATCCAACTAATACTTTCGGCGCAATGTGTCGCAAATACCAAGTGAAGGAGATGTCTTCCGTGCGCATGAGCAGCACACCGGCAATGCTTCCGGTGAGCAACATTGAGCCACCTAGTGTGGTGGTATAGCTCAGCAAAGGCCAATAATAGCCATTTGTGCCGATAAGTTCGGCGAATAACCCCGTGTCAGTTTGATTGAAAATGTGAATGTTGCCTAGCAGCATGGGCACATTGCCAAATAAACTGGAAAGGAACGTGGTGCACACACCTATTATATATATATTGTGTACGGAGGTGGCCAACCATTGATAGAGTTGGTGGAATAGCCCTGTTTCGGTTAGTGCACCAAACATCAGGGTGAGGCCCACGAAGTAGAGCATATTTTGTAGGTTTCCATACTGCAAAGCCATGGGCAATCTTCGAAGCACCATTTTGTCACTGCCTAATAGTTGACGATTGCAGAGTTCGTTCACCATCCACAGCAAGCCCAACACACACATAGCTCCCACGAAGGGGGGCAATAGGGTGAGACGGTGAAAACTAGGGATGAACCACAAACCGCCCATACCCACAATAAGCATAAGCAAGCGTTGCGGACGCGATAAAATGGTGTCGTCGCCTCGGTAGGGCAGTCGTTCAAGTGCAAACTCCACGTGCGAGGGCAGTTTGCGCATAATCAGTAGCAAAGTGGTAAGCAAGGCTACGCTAATGGGCAGAATAAGGGTGAGAAAATAAGTGGAGGGGGTGACTAAACCGTCGTTCCACAGTTTCAAGCTTGTTAAGTCTCCAATTACTGAAATGGCTCCTCCACAGTTGGCTGCCAACACCACCACCACGCCGTAAATGCGCCGCTGCCGTTCGTTTTGCAGCAGAGGGTGAATGATAGAGAGCATGAGCACCATTGTGGCTAGGTTGTCGATGTTAGCCGAAATAATAAAGGTGAAAAAAGCTAGCGAAAAGAGCAGCTTTTTAGGGCGTCGCGTTTTAATCCATTCCACCAAAAAGTCGAAGCACCCATTGTTGTTGAGCACCTCCACAATGCAAGTGGTGGCCATAAGAAACAACACCACGTTGGCACTTTGCACAATGTATTTAAAGAACACCTGCGAGGCTATAAAGTCCTTCACACTGACGTTCTCGGTGGAGTGGAATGAAAGAAATTGGAGATAATCGGTGGCGTGTACCTGTTCAACGAAATCACTGCCATACGCTATGTAGAGCAACCAACAACTAACACCGGCAAACATAGCTACAGCCGCCTTGTTGATGTGGTTGACAGACTCTGTAGCGATTAACAAAAGGCCGATGAGCATAATTGCTAATAAAACGACAGCCATAGCGTAGAGAATATGGAGTGATTGATGGGGAGCGGTAAACGGGGCTCGAACCCGCGACCCTGAGCTTGGGAAGCTCATGCTCTACCAACTGAGCTACTACCGCAAATCAAGTGCAAATGTAAGCCTTTTCTTTGAAATAACGAAACTCTTCCTCGCTTAATTATTCTTTCTCCCCCAATTTTTAATGTTCCGCCCTCTTCATTGTGGTTCCCTTCGAATAAAAATAGTTGTTCTGGCGTTTCTTCTTCTCTACTCTTATTTCGCTTAACCCCTTAATCTTTTCCACGTGCACCAACTGAAGGTAGCACGACCTTCAGCTGAAAGTAGCACGTGCACCAATTGGAGGTCGTGCGTCCTTCAGTTGGTGCACGCTGATTTAAAGCACCGATTTAGTGCGTCAATAAGGCTTTTAATGAAGCGTGATCCTAATGGTTGTTGAGTTATTGGGAATTCTCGTTCTATTTCTTTTCGTATATGGTAATGTTTGACTTTGTCCTCAATACGTAGAAAGTTAGAATGTGGCTCATTTTGTGCGTTGAGGCTCATTCACTTTCCTCCTATTTGTATAATTTTTAGTGTTCTTTTGTTCGCTTTCGTATACCAAAATTGGTCATTTAAGCATGTTTACTATGTTTTATTACCATAATTAACATAAATTACCCCCCCCGTTTGGAATATTTACATAATATTATCATATTTGCAGCGTCCGTCCATTTACCCAAAGGAGGAACATAGAGATTGATTTAATTCATTGTCAAACAAATAGAGTAATTATTATGAGAAAGTTTTCAAAGATTTTCTTGCTTTCGCTGCTTGCTTTTTTTAGCACTTTAGCGGTGGATGCACAAACGGCTATCGTTACGTCGGA
>CAVKKI010000022.1:0-17238 GCA_963656725.1 Oribacterium sp.
CCGCTTCGCTTGCCCTGGGCTAAGTGCATACATTGGGCTTTCAGCCCGCATTGGTAATCATCCCATTCGTTACATAAAAATAATTTTGAATATCTACTTATATCAAAATATTTTTGATCACTTACTTATTAAAATATAATATTTTTTTGTGTAGAAAAAAAGAGTGTTATTACACTTTTAAGGACGTAAAAATGTAAAAACTTACACTTTTAAGGACGAAAAAGTGTGGAGAATTACATTTTTAAGGACGAAAAAGTGTAATCAGAAGCGGAAAAGCACTAACTTTGTAGCTATGAAATCACAAATAATCAGGTAGTTATGCAGAGAACGGCCCTAAATCAGCTCTACGCTTGGAAAGAAAACACCAATCGAAAGCCTTTAATTATGCTCGGTGCCCGACAAGTGGGCAAAACGTGGCTTATGAAAGAATTTGCTCAAAAAGCCTACGCAAAACACGTGTATGTAAATTTTGAGGATAACGATACGCTTCGCACCCTCTTTGAGCACGATTTTAACATTGAGCGAATTCTCACGGCATTGTCTTGGGAAACTGATACAACGATTGATGCCGACACGCTTCTCATTCTTGACGAAATACAAGAAGCGCCTCGGGGCATCACTGCTTTAAAATATTTTGCCGAGAAAGCCCCACATCTTCCTGTCATAGCGGCTGGTTCGCTTTTGGGCATAGCCATGCGTCGCAACGATTCCTTTCCAGTGGGCAAGGTGGATTTCCTGCATCTTTATCCTCTCTCGTTTCGTGAGTTTTTGCAAGCTATGGGCGAAGAGAAAATGCTGCAGTTGCTCCACAAGGCCGATTGGTCGCTCCTCAGTTTGTTTAAAGAAAAGTTTGAGCAACGTTTACGCCAATACTACTTTGTGGGGGGCATGCCTGCCGTGGTGGCTTCGTTTGCCGCTGAGGCCAACCTCACCACCGTGCGCACTTTGCAAAATGGCATCATCGAGGCCTACGAGCGCGATTTCTCCAAACACGCTCCGGCTAATGAGGTGCCGCGCATTCGCATGGTGTGGCGCTCCATTCCTTCGCAGTTGGCTAAAGAAAATCGCAAGTTTATTTATGGCTTACTCAAACAAGGCGGACGTGCCAAAGAGTTTGAATTGGCCATAGAGTGGCTTCGCGATGCGGGTTTAGTGCATAAGGTAAATCGCTGCAAGAAACCCCAATTGCCCCTAGCGGCCTACGAGGATTTTTCGGCCTTCAAACTTTATCTTTCCGACGTTGGCCTTATGGCGGCCCTGAACAATGTGCCGGCACAAAGCCTTTTAAGCAAAAGCGCTCTGCTCACCGATTTTAAGGGAGCGCTCACCGAGCAGTATGTGTTGCAGCAGTTCAAAGCGATGACTCCTGCGCCCAGCATTTATTATTGGAGTGCCGACAACTCGCGGGGCGAGCTCGATTTTCTTCTTCAACTCAACGAGCGTATTCTGCCCATTGAGGTGAAGGCCGAAGAAAATCTTAAAGCCAAAAGTCTTCGTGCCTTTGTGGAGCAGAACCCTCAACTTCACGGCATCCGCCTCTCTATGTCCGACCATCGTCAGCAAGACTGGCTCACTAACTACCCACTCTACGCCACCTCCTTAAGCCTTAAAACGCCTACTGAAGTTTCTTAAAACTATCTCTTAAAAAGAGCATAAATGCACGAAAACGTACTTTTTCTCACTTTTTTTACCTAGAAAAAGTACGCTCTCGTGCATATTTGGGCATTTTGGGGTATCATTCAAGCATCGTGAATAGTGAGGTCACGCTCGACGGCCTCTTCGGTGAATAATCCGTCCGCTTTCGTAAGTGGCTTAGAAATAAGTAGCTCTGGGGGCGACGCGTCCCGCGTCGGCGCAAGTAGAAACGCAAAAATAGAAAGTAAAAAAGTGAGTATGTCGCTTTTCCTTTTAGCGTTTCTGCTAGCGCCGACGCGGGCCGCGTCGCCCCCATTGAGTTGCTCTTTTCTCATCGTGCAAATCACCTCAAAATAACCCCAAGGCGATTGGTCAAAAACACGGATTGCACCCCTTAACACCTCTTCTCTCAAAAACTGCATATTTTTTGCATAAAAAATGCAAGCAACCCCCTCATTTTGCCCTAAAATCCCCTACTATGAGTTTATAGGCCGAGTTTGCTGTTACTTGCACAAACTGCTTGCACTCACATTGATTATCAAGCGTTTCAAGAGTGTAAGCAGCACGAAAAGTTGCTTGCACTCTGCTTGCACTCGCCTCCTTGTATTCACAAATTGCATAAAATGCAAAAATATGCACCGAATTAGGGCCAAATCTTTATATAAAATTTATACGTTTTTGGAGTGTAGTGATTTTGGCACGGTTTTTGACGGGTGGGTGGAGTGTAAGCAACAAAATTTGCTGCTTGCACTCTTGAAACGCTTGATAATCAGTGCGAGTGCAAGCAATTAGTGCAAGCAACAGAAATTTAGCTTGTAAAGTTTATGGGGTAGGGGAGTAGGGCCTTATTGCTTGCACTGCGATTTATATTTTTTTTCTAATTTTCAAAATTCCATTTATGCACACTTTATGCAATCGAAAATGCACTTCACGATTGGTCAATTTTTCCTTTTTCGCTAAAGAAAACAAGGCCTCATAAAGCCTTATTTTCACCCTCCGGAAGCGAGCGCAAACAAGTGGCTTAATAAGAAAAACTACCCGCCTAATAGTGTTTCACTAGTGGCTTAATAAGAAAAACTAGTGGCTTAACACGAAAGCCCCTCCTCCCAGTCAGTGGGGGCGACGCGGCCCGCGTCGGCGCTAGCACGGGCTCCATCATTTCAAAAAATAACCCACCCCAAACACAAGCAATTGAAAAAATAAAGCTACCTTTGCACACAAAGGGGCAAAGCCCCCTTGTAAACTCCCCTAGCATAAACACACAACTAAGATAATGGAATATAATTTCAGAGACATTGAGCAGAAGTGGCAAAAAACGTGGGCCACTGAAAAAACCTATCACGTGGACATCGATCCGGAGAAGAAAAAATTCTATGTTCTCAACATGTTTCCCTATCCCTCGGGAGCGGGTTTGCATGTGGGTCACCCCTTAGGCTACATCGCATCCGACATCTATGCACGCTACAAGCGCTCGTGCGGATACAACGTGCTCAACCCCATGGGCTACGACGCCTATGGTTTGCCTGCTGAACAATATGCCATTCAAACCGGTCAACACCCCGCCATCACCACCGAAGCCAACATTAAGCGCTATCGTGAGCAGCTTGATAAGATTGGTTTCTCGTTCGACTGGGACCGCGAGGTGCGCACCTGCAACCCCGACTATTACCACTGGACCCAATGGGCCTTCCAGCAAATGTTTAATCACTTCTATTGCAAGAAGTGTGAAAAAGCACAGCCCATTGAAAAACTCATTCAACACTTCGAAGAAAAAGGCTCGGCCGACTTAGACCACGTGGCCCAAAGCGAAGAACTCCACTTCACCGCTGAAGAGTGGAAGCAAATGAGCGAGGTAGAAAAGCAACAAGTGTTGATGAACTACCGCATTGCCTATTTGGGCGAAACCATGGTGAACTGGTGCCCGAAACTCGGCACCGTGTTGGCCAACGACGAGGTGGTAGACGGCGTGAGCGAGCGCGGAGGTTACCCCGTGGTGCAGAAAAAAATGAAGCAGTGGTGTTTGCGCGTGTCGGCCTACGCTCAGCGTTTGCTCGACGGACTCGACACCATCGACTGGACCGACTCGTTGAAAGAAACCCAACGCAATTGGATTGGTCGCAGCGAAGGCACCGAAATGCAGTTTGCAGTGAAAGATAGCGACTTGAAATTCACCATCTTCACCACACGTGCCGACACCATTTTCGGCGTAACCTTTATGGTGCTGGCTCCAGAAAGCGAACTCGTAGCACAACTCACCACTTCCGAGCAGAAGGCTGAGGTGGAAGCCTATCTCGAAGCCACCAAGAAACGCACAGAACGTGAGCGCATTGCCGACCGTCGCGTCACGGGCGTGTTTACTGGCGCCTATGCCATCAATCCCTTCACGGGCGACGAAATTCCTGTGTGGGTGAGCGACTACGTGCTAGCTGGCTACGGCACCGGAGCTATCATGGCCGTGCCCGCCCACGACTCGCGCGACTACGCTTTTGCCCGCCACTTCAACCTGCCCATCATTCCCCTTATCGAGGGCGCTGACGTGAGCGAAGAGAGTTTCGATGCCAAAGAGGGCACCGTGCAAAACTCTCCCGCTGAAGGCAAACAAAGTCTCAATGGCTTCACACTCAATGGTTTGAGCGTGAAAGAAGCCATTGCCGCTACTAAAAAGTTTGTTACTGAAAATCACTTGGGCCGGGTGAAGGTGAATTTCCGCCTACGCGATGCCATCTTCTCACGCCAGCGCTATTGGGGCGAACCCTTCCCCGTGTATTATAAAGACGGCATGCCGCAAATGGTGCCCACCGAATGCCTGCCTTTGCAGTTGCCCGAGGTGAGCAAATTCCTGCCCACCGAAACGGGCGAGCCTCCTTTGGGCAATGCCACCGCTTGGGCTTGGGACACTGTGAACAACTGCGTGACCGAAAACAGCCGCATCGATAACGAAACCGTGTTCCCTCTCGAACTGAGCACCATGCCCGGTTTTGCGGGTTCGTCGGCCTACTACCTACGCTACATGGATCCTAAAAACACAGAGACCCTTGTGAGCGCAGAAGCCGACAACTATTGGCAGAACGTCGACCTCTACATTGGCGGTTCGGAGCACGCCACCGGTCACTTAATCTACTCTCGTTTCTGGAATAAGTTCCTCCACGACCTTGGTATCTCTTGCAAGGAAGAGCCCTTCCAAAAACTCGTGAACCAGGGTATGATTCAAGGTCGCTCTAACTTCGTTTATCGCATCAAAGACACCAACACTTTCGTTAGCCATGGGCTGAAAGACCAATACGACGTCACCCCCATTCACGTAGACGTTAACATCGTGCAAAACGATGTGCTCGATGTGGAAGCCTTCAAACATTGGCGCCCCGAGTATGAAAACGCTGAATTCATTCTCGAAGGCGACAAATATGTGTGTGGCTGGGCGGTTGAGAAGATGTCGAAATCTATGTACAACGTAGTCAACCCCGACCTCATCATCGAAAAATATGGTGCCGACACCCTTCGTCTTTACGAAATGTTCCTCGGTCCCATCAATCAAAGCAAACCTTGGGATTCGAACGGCATCGACGGTTGCGCTCGCTTCTTGCGTAAGGCTTGGGCCCTCTTCTATCCGCAAAACGGCGATTGGGCGGTGACCGACGCAGCTCCCACCAAAGACAATCTCAAAACCCTGCACAAACTCATCAAGAAGGTGAGCGAAGACATTGAAGTGTTCTCTTACAACACCTCGGTGCCCGCCTTCATGATTGCAGTGGGCGAATGGGCGCAACAAAAGTGCACCAGTCGCCAAGTGCTCGAAACCTTCGTGGTGTTGCTCGCTCCCTTCGCTCCCCACATGGCCGAAGAGTTGTGGCACACGTTAGGTCACGACACCACGGTGTGCGACGCCGCTTGGCCCGCATTCGATGAGCAATACCTGAAGGAGGACTCACAAACCCTCTCTGTGTCGTTTAACGGAAAAACCCGCTTCACCCTTAACTTCCCCGCCGACGCTAGCAAAGACGCCATCCAAGCTGAAACCTTGGCTTCTGAGCAAGCACAAAAATATCTCGAGGGCAAGCAAGTGGTGAAAGTTATTGTGGTGCCCGGTCGCATCGTCAACATCGTGATTAAATAAAAATGTCTTGAAGAGGGGGTGGGGCGCACTCCTATAAAATGAGGGCTATTCCCTTATAATTAGGATTGTTTCCCCTCCTCCTCGCCCAAAGTCATTTTTCCTAAACCTTACATCATGGTTAAGAAATTTCGAACAACCATTGCGCAAGACGTGCGCGACTACATCATCATTACCATCGGCTTGTTGATGTATGCCATCGGGTTCACTTGCTTTCAGTTGCCCTATGAAATCACCACGGGCGGCTTGGCCGGTGCCGGTGCGCTCATCTTCTACGCTTGCAGCTTCCCCGTTCACTACACCTTCTTTGGCGTGAACGTGGTGTTGCTCATTCTGGCCGTGAAGATGCTCGGTTGGCGCTTCTGCCTCAAAACCATCTACGCTGTGTTTATGCTCTCTTTCCTGTTAGCGGCCACACAGCAAGTAATGATTCACCTGGGCAGCCTTCACCCCGACCTCTTCCCCGACCTCAACCCACATAGCCACTTGCCGCAAGTGGTGCAAGGCAATGCCTTTATGTCGTGCATTCTGGGCGCTGCCATCGAGGGCGTGGGCATTGGTTTGGTGTTCTTGCATAACGGTTCCACCGGCGGCACCGACATCATTGCCTCTATTATTAATAAATATAAAGACGTGACGTTGGGCCAAATGATGATGCTTTGCGACATCATCATCATCACCGCCTCGTTCTTTTTGCCCGAAGGCAACGTCGACAAACTGCTCTATGGCTACTGCACCCTCATCATCGTTAACCTCATGCTCGACTACATCGTTGATCAAGGCCGACAGTCCGTGCAGTTTCTCATCTTCTCACGCCAGTATGAAGACATTGCCGCAGCCATCAGCGCCACCCACCGCGGTGTGACCGTGCTCGACGGCCAAGGCTGGTACACCAAACAAGAGCGCAAGGTGCTTGTGGTGTTGGCCAAGAAGCGCGAAAGCACCAACATTTTCCGCATCATTCAAGGCATCGACCCCAACGCCTTCGTGTCGCAGTCGAAGGTAATTGGTGTGTTTGGCGAAGGCTTCGACCGCATCAAGGTGAAAGCCAAAAAAACCGACGAAAAAGCCGCTGCTTCGGCTCCGCAGCAAAAGGCTTAAGCGGACTACCTATAAATATAAATGAATTTAAAAACGCTCTGTCGTCCCTCTCCCCCTTGGCGAAGCGCGTGCGCCGATAGGGCTTATAAGGCTAACACGCCCTGTAAGCCCTATCGTGCATATAAAACTCCTTTTTCCCCTTATGCAAACCACTCCCGACGAAACACTCCCCCAATTGGTCTTTGCCACCAACAACGAGCATAAACTCACCGAAATCCGTGCCATCATGGGTCACAGTCTGCGTATCCTCTCGCTCAGCGAAATTGGCTGCCACGACGACATTCCCGAAACTGCCGACACGCTCGAGGGCAACGCCCTTATTAAAGCCCGCTGGGTGAAAGAGCGTTATGGCTACGACTGCTTTGCCGACGACACGGGGCTTGAGGTGACGGCCCTCGGTGGCGGCCCCGGTGTGCACACCGCACGCTATGCCTATCCCGACCGCCACGACCCTGAAGCCAACACGCAGAAACTGTTGGCTGCACTTAGCAACCAAACCGACCGTAGCGCCCAATTCCGCACCGCCATCGCTCTCATTCTGAATGGTGAGGAGCACCTTTTTGAGGGCATCGTACGTGGCGAAATCACCACAGAGAAACGCGGCACAGAGGGCTTCGGCTACGACCCCGTGTTTGCCCCCGAGGGCGAAGGCGGACTTACCTTTGCCCAACTTGGTGTGGAGGTGAAAAACCGCATTTCACACCGCGCTCGTGCCGTGGCTCAATTGGTAGAATTTCTCAATAAGAAAGCATGAAACATCGCCTATTCTATTCCTTGCTCCTAGCCCTTGCGCTCCCCCTGACGGCCACAGCCGCTGTGAGTGAAAGTGCCGATAACGCTCGTTGGAGCTACTACCTATCATATCACAACGCCACACAAACCGTGGCGGCTGGCAATGTGGTCTACGCGTTATGCAACGGCAACCTTTTGGTTTACGACACCGAAACGCAAAGCGTGTTCACCCCCGACAAACTCTCGTGCTCGCTCAGCGGCACCGAACTGCAAAGCATTGGGTGGAGCAACACGCAAAAATGCCTCGTGGCCCTTTATGCCGATAACACCATCGACTTCATCTATCCTGAGGATGGCGATGGAGCTACGGGCCGGTTCAGCGTGTTTAAGCTGGCTCAGATTCGTGACTACATCGAGTCGAATATCACCATCAACCACCTCAACGTTTATGGCGACTGGGCTTGCCTCACTACCAACGACGGCGTTATTGTGGTGGATGTGAAGGGCAACACCGTGCGCGGTTACTACCAAATTGGCAGCGGCATCACCGATGCGGTGGTGTTGGGCAAACGCGTCTATTTGGCGCAAGATCGCAGTTTCATTCGGGGCGAACTCACCGATAATCTCTACGACCGCTCTTCGTGGGCTCCCACCATTAATAATGTGAGTGTGTCGCGCATTGTGGGCGCTCCCTCGGGTGCTTACATCATTGTGGGCAATGGTTCGTCGATTAATGCCGGCATCAATCACCTTTCTATCAACGACAACGGCACGGTAGAGGTGGAGCACGTTAGTTCACACCTCATGGCCGACGGCACGAGCAATGGTAAACTGGTGCAATTCTATGCTCCGAAGGATGTGGTTTTGTTTAATGACGACGACTACACCAACCGCAGCTACGTTTCGGCCACGGTGAGTCCGAATGGCGTGACGCGCACCACCAACGGCCGTCTTTTTTCGGCCGAAGGCTACGACGGACTGCGTTTCTACAACGTCAGCACACTGCCCGAAACGCTGCCCGAAGCCGAGGGCACGGTGGGCAACTTTGGTCCGCGCCACAATCCGCACGGACGCATGTTGCTGGCTGGCGGCAAACTTTATGTTACGGGCAATGCCATATCCTCTAACCGCACGGAAGGTTTTCTAGGTAGCTTTGATGGCAGCCGATGGAGCGACATGGATGAAGACAGCGCTCGAGTGAATGCCGACATGACGGGGCGTTGGCCTTGGAGCGGTTATCAATATCTCAACATCTCCCACGTGGCTGTTGATCCTAACGACGTGGAGCACGTTTACGCCACGAGTAATTTAGAGGGCATGTATGAGTATCGCAACGCGAAGTTTGAAAACCTCTACAACAGTTCGAACTCGCCTATCACTTACCCCTCTTCTAGCAGCGGTCTTTACAATAACAGTAGTATTCAAGCAGGTGGTTGCTCTTTCGACGCCAACGGAAATCTTTGGGTGACGAACAATTTTGCCGACACCACGATTGTGGTGAGAAAACCCAATGGCGACTGGTTGCGCATTCCCTTCGACGAACTCGATAAACGCGGTCGTGCCGAGAAAATCTTGCACGACTCGAGAGGGTGGGCTTGGATTAACGAGTATGAGTCCACCACCAGCATGAGCAGCGGTTTGGCTTGCATCAACTACAACGGCACGCTCGCCAATTTCGATGACGACCAAACGCTTTTCCGCGCCACCACCACCAACGAAGATGGCAGTTCGATTAGTTTGGAGGGCGTGAAAGACGTGGTGGAAGACCGCAACGGCGAAATTTGGTTGGGTTGCGAGACCGGAGTGTTCAACATTCCCGACCCCACCACTTGGTTTTCTTCTTCGTTCACCATCAACCAGCCCAAAGTGCCGCGCAACGACGGCACCAACTATGCCGACTATTTGCTCACCGGCAACATTGTGCGCGCTTTAGCTGTGGATTGCGGCAACCGCAAGTGGATTGGTACACTTGGCGCGGGACTTTATTTGGTGAGTGAGGATGGCACAGAGGTGATTAGCCACTACACGGCCGACAATTCGCCCCTGCTTTCCGACAACGTCAACGCCTTGGCCATTGATAGCCTTTCGGGCGTGCTTTATGTGACTACCGACAAGGGCATGTGCTCTTACCGCACAGGGGTGACGGCACCGACTAACACACTGAGCAAGAGTGAACTGCGCATCTTCCCCAACCCCGTGCGCCCCGACTATCAGGGGCTGCTCAACGTGACCGGCCTCACCGCCGAGGCCGAGGTGAAGGTGCTTACTAGCGGACAACAACTTGTGGCCCGTGGCAACGCCATTGGCGGTTCTTGGCAATGGGACCTCACAAACCAAAACACGGGCAACCGTGTGGGGGCGGGTGTCTACTTCATTATGGTGTCTACCGCCGACGGAAAAACGAGCATCGCGGGCAAGGTGGTTATCATCTAAAAAAGAAGAGAAAATCTCTTTCTGAAAAGACACGAGAATAGTTAGAAAAACGAGAGGGGTAGGCGAACCGTTAGCACACGTTTGCCTACCCCAAAACTTAAAAGCTTATGCAGAATTTCCTTACCGACTTGGCCCTCATTCTTATTTCGGCGGGCATTGTCACCATCATTTTTAAGCGACTAAAGCAGCCCTTGGTGTTGGGCTACATCGTGGCTGGCTTCCTCGCTGGGCCGCACATGCCCTACACGCCAAGCGTGACCGACATGAGCAGCATTCACACCTGGGCCGACATTGGCGTGATTTTCTTGATGTTTACCCTTGGCTTGGAATTTTCGTTTAAGAAGATTGTAAAGATGGGCCTTAGTCCTGTCATTGCCGCTTGTTGTGTGATGATTTGCATGATGAGCCTAGGCAGCATGGTGGGCCACTTGTTTGGGTGGGGCAGCATGAACAGTCTCTTCCTAGGCGGCATGTTGGCCATGTCGAGCACCACTATCATTTATAAAGCCTTCGACGACCTCGGGCTGCGCCAACAGAAGTTTGCCGGTGGCGTGCTCTCGGTGTTGATTATTGAAGACATTCTCGGCATTTTGCTGATGGTGATGCTTAGCGCCATGGCCGTGTCGCAACACTTGCAGGGCATGGAATTGGTGGGGAGTTTGTTGAAACTGGGCTTCTTCCTCATTCTGTGGTTTGTGGTGGGCATCTACGTAATTCCCATCTTCTTTCGCAAAACGCACCGTTGGATTAATAAAGAAACCTTGCTTGTGGTGAGCATCGGCCTTTGCTTCTTGCTTGTGGTGATAGCAGAAAAGGTGGGCTATAGTTCGGCCTTCGGCGCTTTCATGATGGGCAGCATTTTGGCCGAGACGGTCGAGGCCGAACAAATAGAACGTGTGGTGTCGCCGGTGAAGGATCTTTTCGGCGCTATCTTCTTTGTGTCGGTGGGCATGTTGGTAGACCCAGCGGTGTTGGCTGCCTATTGGTTGCCCATCCTTTTGCTTTGTGTGGCGATTATTGTGGGTCAGGCCGTGTTTGGCACAGCCAGTTTTCTCATCTCAGGCCAGCCTTTGCGCACGGCTTTGCAGAGCGGTTTCTCGTTAGCGCAGATTGGCGAGTTTGCTTTTATCCTCGCTTCGTTAGGCACTACGCTGGGCGTGACGAGCGACTTCCTCTATCCTGTAGTGGTGGCGGTGAGCATCATCACCACTTTCTTCACACCCTACATGATTAAGGCCGCGCTTCCAGCTTGTGCCTTATTAGAACGTGTGGTGCCGCCAGCCGTGTTGCGTTTGGTGGATCGTCCCACGAAGACGAACGCCCCCATTCGTCCCACCGAGCAACTTTGGAAACCCTTGTTGCTGGCTTTGCTTAGTCAAGTGGGGGCTTATCTCACACTGAGCATTGCCGTTATTTTGATTTCTTTCTACGCCTTGTTGCCCCTTTGCCGCACCACCATGGGACATTGGACGGGCAATGTGGTGTGTGGCGTGCTCACCTTGTTGGTGGTGTCGCCCTTCTTGCGCGCCATTGTGATGCGTAAGAATCATTCGGAAGAGTGGAAACAGCTGCGTCAGCAGGGGCGTTGGCAGCGCTGCATGCTTTGGTTCACCTTCTTGGTGCGTTTTCTCATTGCCGCTGCAGCCGTTTATTACGTACTCAATTTCCTTTCGCCCCTTTGGTGGGTGTGGCATGTGTTGGCCTCTGTGTTGCTCACGGCCTTGATGATTGCCTCGCGCCAAGTGAAGTGGACGAGCATTAAGATGGAGCGCACCTTTTTACAAAATCTTCGTTCAAGAGAGGTGCAGGCTCAGGGCCAAGCCTCAGAACCGGGTTATGCGGGCCGACTGACGAGCCGCAACATCCACATTGCCGAGCTCGATGTGCCTGAAGATTCGGCTTGGGCCGGTTGCCGTTTGAAGGAGTTGGGCTTTAGTCACAACGATGGTGTGATGATTGCGGCCATTGTGCGGGGCGTTTACCGTGTGAACATTCCCGATGGCGAGGCCATGATTTTCCCCGGCGACCGCATTGAGGTGATTGGTAGCGACGAGAGTTTGCAACTCTTCCAGCAGCGCATGACGCAAGAGCATCATTCGCTTTCGGTGGGTAATAGCAAATTGCAATTGCGCCGCTTGCTCATTCGCGAAGGCAGTCCGTTTATTGGCACCACGCTCAGCACAAACGGCATTCGTTCTCACTACCGCTGCATGGTGGTGGGTTTTGAAGATAAAGAGGGCAACATTGAGCCCGCCACGGCCGATCGCCTCATTCAACGCAACGACGCCCTCTGGGTGGTGGGCGAGGATGAGTCGCTGGTGGAACTGAGAAGGTGAGATTAGAAAAGAGCGCTAGCACTTGGGGGGCGACGCGTCCCGCGTCGGGACAAGAAGAAACGCTAGAAGCATTCATCTGAAAAATAGAAATGAAAATGCTTCTAGCGTTTCTTCTCTTCTAGAGATCTTTTTTATAGAGATTCTTCTTTTCTAGCGTTTCTACTTGCCCCGACGCGGGACGCGTCGCCCCCCAAGTGCTTGCCCCCCAAGTGTTTGCGCCCGAGCAGTTTGTGTCATTGCTTAAAAAACTTCTCCAACTTCTTAATTCCTCTCGAAAGGCAGAAGGCCACCACGGTGTCGCCGGGACGAATGAGCGTGGAACCATTAATAAGTTCGCCATGTCCGTCGCGCACCAAACCGCCAAGGGTGACGCACGAGGGAAGGTTAAGGTCTTTCACGGGTTTGCGAATGATTTTTGCTTCGGGCGACACACTAAATTCCGCCACATCGGCATTGGCCACCGTGAGGCTCTTCACCGAAGTAATATCTGCCTTCAACATCATTTGGTAGATGTGACTTGCTGCAAAAGTCTTCTTATTAATAATAGTACCGATGTCGAGACTTTCGGCCATACCTATATAATCGGTGTTCTCCACCATCGCCACCGTTTTGCGCACGCCGAGGCGCTTCGCTGCCAGGCAAGCCAGAATGTTGGTTTCTGAATTTTCAGTCAGTGCGCAGAAGGCTTGTGCTTTGCGAATGCCTTCTTCCTCGAGCAAAGAGAGGTCGCGTCCGTCGCCGTGAATGATTAGGGCGTGGCGATTGGTCACCACTTCATTGAGGCGGGCGGCTCGTTGCGCATCGTTTTCTATGATTTTAGCGTGCATGTAGTCGGGCATGGCGTTGGCTAGATGCACGGCCGTGCTGCCGCCGCCCATCACAAACACGTTCGACACATCGGGATATTCTTCCTTGCCCGCAATGTCGCGAATGTAGTTGACGTATTTCGGAGTGGTCATGAAGTAGACCACGTCGAGCGAGCGCAAATAGTCGTTGCCGTGGGGAATGAGCGTTTCATCGCCTCGTTTAATGGCCACGATGTGATAGGGGGAGTCGGGGCCGCAAAGGTCTTTTAGTGGAAGGTCGAGAATTTTAGCGTTCTGCCGGAGTTTCACACCTAGCAAAATGAGCGCGCCATTTTGCACCTCCCACCATTGACGAATCCAGCTGCGCTTGATGTTGTGAAGTATTTCTTGGCCAGCCAGCATTTCGGGATAGATGATGGAGCCGATGCCCACGGTGCGGAAAAAGTCGCGGTGTTGTGGCAGGGTATATTCAAAATTGTCAACACGCGCCACCGTTTTCTTTGCTCCGAGTTTGGAGGCGAGCATGCAGGCCGTCATGTTGTGCGCCTCGTCGGGTGTGACGCCAATAAACAAGTCAGCCCGTCCCACCTCGGCTTCTTTTAAAGCGGAGATAGACGACGGGGGGAGCGGAAGGGTGAGAATGTCGAAATTAGAGGAGATGTCCTCGAGCTTTTCGGCCGACTCATCCATTAACGTTATGTCGTGATGTTCACGCGAAAGGAGTTTGGCTAAATGGGTGCCCACAGCGCCAGCTCCAGCAATGATAATCTTCATCTTCTTATGTTATTGGCCGTAAAGTTACTATTTTTTGGCGAGAGGCGTGACACTTATTCATAGTTTCTATTTTTCCTAGGATGGAATAAATTGGATAAACGCAAGGAGAAAAAGATTTTTCTTACACTTTTTTGTAAACGAATGGCTTACAAAACAACGATTTTTCGAAAAATAAGGCGCAAAGAGTTGTAAATTACTAAAAACTTCCTTACCTTTGTTGCCGAAACTTTAGGAGGAAGAAACTATGAAGATTTAATGACGAACTACCTACACTCTCGTTATTTCTTCAAAACCCGAGGGGACATACACACTCTCTACCTACGCTCTAGCTCATACTATAAAGCACATCACTCTCACTCTCTACCTACATTCTCTGATGCAGCATTTTGTGCGAGCTACACCATCTACCTACCTACACCCGAGCCTTCGCAATGCAAGTGTGTGTAAACGAAAAAAGTTCTCTTCCCTACCTTGCCCTATAGCGTTGACAATAAATTAAACAACCTATAATAAATTAATTCATAAAAAAATGAGAAAAATTACGTATTTACTGGCGTTGCTCCTGTCGTTTTGCGGAGTAACCGCTTCAGCGCAAGACGTGCTGGAAATCTCCGATGCACCGACTTCGGATGGATGGGCTGAAAATACCCATTGGTATTACATTCAAAATCCTCACAAAGATCGTACACAAGGTTATTTGTCAACAAACAGTGCTTATGTTTCCGACAATGGTTTGACATTGACAAATGCCACGAAACCTACCGATGAGTACGGACTTTGGTGCGTAGTTGGTGACGACACCAATGGCTACAAATTCTACAATAAGGGCGAAGGCACAACAAAGGTCTTAGGTATTACGGGTAGTGAACAGAATGCATGGATGAAAATGTATGATGCCAGCACCACCGAAAGTGGTGTAACTTACGCATTCGACAAAACTAGCTCCACTGCCAAAACCGGTTGCTATTGCTTCAAATTGCACGATGGTACAGACTACAACTACCTTAATAACCGTGATGATGGAGGTGTCAACCACTTTGGTTTGTGGAATGACGAAGGCTCAGGTCCTAGCGATGTAGGTTCTGCTCTCAAATTCATCGATGCTACAAATGTAGACGTAACCTACAACTACTACATTGACGACACGAAGTACACTTCTACCACGGTAAGCACCAAATTAGGTTCCACTCCTAGCGCTCCCTCTGTAGCATTCGTAAACATTGACGGTGCTACATTGAGTTCTACCGCAGCAGTTCAAGGAGATTGCGAAATCAATGTAACAGGCTGTACTCAGAATCTTCCTTTCGAAGCTCAAACCATTTTCGACGCAAGCACTGCTAAATGGTATGTAGTAGCACTTCGCATTTGCGATGGAAAATATTATTGGAACGCTAGCGATGATGGTGTAATCAATAGCCCTGTATTCTCTACCGCCGTTATTGAAATGCCCTCTACCACTCAGTGGGCTTTCGTTGGTGATCTTCTCACTGGTTTCAAAATCTACAATAAAGAAGCTGGTGATGCAAAGAGCGTAGCTATTAACGGTGGTGCAGCAGTGTTAAGCGCTGAAGGTCAACTCTTCAAACTCTACAGCACCAACTACAGCGGCATTGCTAATGGTTTCTGCCTCTCAGCCGATGGAACAAACTACATCAACCTTCAAGATAACAAACCTAAAACTTGGACGGGTAAGGACCAAGGTTCTACCGTAACGGTTTATGCTGTAGAAGGCATCAACGAAACATTGACTTCTGATTTCGTAACCAAGGCCAATAATCTCATCACCTTCGAGAAAACTCGTCCTGCTGACGCCCTTGGCGCTTACGACATGAGCACGCTTCAGAGCTACCTTGATGCAAACAACTACACTGAGGCTTTAGCTGAATATAACAAAGCCACTAGCCGCACCATGACTGACATCACTGCTGGCTACTATCGCTTGGTTAATGGTAAAGACAAGAACTACCTCACTCCCTATGTGTATACTGATGCAAAAACAAGCGCCACAAGTCTCCTTGCACACTCAACAGCTACTCCCAAGGCCGTTAACAACGTGTTCTACGTTAAGACTAGCGACACCGAAGGTCAATTTGTTCTTCTTGTAAATTCAAAGGCCGTTTCTTCTTGTAACACCACGACCTCTGGCTGGGGTGCAGCCTTCACTATGGTTGACGAAACAGCTACCAATGCGGGTAAATTTGCTTTCGAACCCATCTCTTTCAATGGTACTTACAACGTAGCTGAGAAAGTTTCTACCACTTCAGGCAATCGTAACTACTTCCACGTAAATGGTGGCAATCTCGTAGGTTGGGAAAAAGCAGGCAATAGCTTTGACGCTGCCTCTTCCTGGTTCCTCGTTCCCGCCACCCAAGCTGAAATTGATTTGACCACCGTAGGCGGCGCTTCTTACGCTTCTGCTTACCTTCCCTTCGCAGCCACTGTTAGTGGTGCCACTGCCTACACTGGCACACTCAATGCCGCTGGCGACGAACTCGACCTCACAGAACAAGCTACCATTCCCGCTGGCACTGGCGTAATCCTTAAGGGTGAAGCCGATGCTGCTACCGCTACTCTCACCATCTCAAGTGAAAACGTAACTGCTACTTCTGCTCTCGAAGGCACTTACTTCCCCGTTACTCTCACCGACGACACTCGCGCTAACTACCTCGTGCTCGGCAACTATGAAGGTGAAGCTGGTCTCTATGGCCTTAGCGATGATGTCACTTCACTTGCTGCCAACAAGGCTTACTTGCCCGTTAGCAACGGTGGTCAGGCCATTGCCTTCAACTTCGGCGGCACAGCCACTGGCATCAACGCTGCTGCTATCAACGGCAAGGCTGTTAACGCTCCCGTATTCGACCTCACCGGTCGCCGTGTAGCTAATCCTGCTAAGGGTGGCATCTACATCCAAAACGGTAAGAAGTTCGTTAAGTAAACAATTTGTTTCACCCTTTAAGATTCTACCTACACAATGAAAAAATCATATAACAAACCCACAGCGCAAACCATCAAACTTTTCGCTGAAGACGACATGCTACTCACCGTTTCTGGTGGCAAGAAGGTTAGCACTCAACTTTCAGAACAACAAGGTTGGAATAGCGACGACTGGTCGGGCATCACTGAAGAAGATGAAGACTAAAACATTGGTTTAGTCAACGTAAATAACGGAAGGCAAGCACCTCGGTGCTTGCCTTTTTTTAATTGCATAAGGGAAAAATGCAGAATTTATTTTTTTTGCATTCCGAAACATTGTAATTTTGTAGAAACAAATTACACCTATAATATATATACTCTCTCTATGGAAATAGTA
>CAVKKI010000022.1:17279-18593 GCA_963656725.1 Oribacterium sp.
AGCTTCGACACCCAAAGCGCCGAAGATGCCGACTGCACACCCAGCACGGCAAAACAACTCAAATTGGCTGAATACCTTCGCGATGAACTGATGCAGATTGGTCTGACCGAGGTGGAGATGGACGATAATGGCTATGTTTATGCCACATTGCCCGCCAACACCGATGCCTCGGTACCCACTATTGGTTTCATTGCCCACATGGACACTAGTCCCGACTGCTCGGGCGCAAACATCGTGCCCCGCATTGTAAAAAACTATGATGGGGGCGACGTGGTGCTCGATGCGGAAGCTGGCATTGTGACCTCGCCGAAGAAATTTCCCGAACTGCTCGACCACGTGGGTGAGGACCTCATCGTGACCAACGGCCACACCTTGCTCGGTGCCGACGACAAAGCCGGCATTGCCGAGATTGTGCAAGCTATGGTCTACCTATTGGCTCACCCCGAAATTAAGCACGGTCGTGTGCGTGTGGGTTTCAATCCCGACGAAGAGATCGGCCTCGGTGCGCATAAGTTTGACGTAGAAAAGTTTGGCTGCGAATGGGGCTACACCATGGACGGTGGCGAACTGGGTGAATTGGAATATGAAAACTTCAACGCCGCTAGCGCCAAGATTGAGGTGCGTGGTGTGAGTGTTCACCCGGGTTATGCCAAGGGCAAAATGATTAATGCCGCCTTAGTGGCTGCTGAGTTTGCCGCCCAAATGCCCGTGACCGAAACACCGCAACACACCGTAGAGTTTGAGGGCTTCTATCACTTGCTCGGCATAGAGGGCAATGTGGAGCACGCCACCCTTTCTTATATCATTCGCGACCACAGTCGTGAGCGCTTTGAGCAGCGCAAGGCTTTTGTGAAAAAGGCGGCTGAATGGATGAACGAACTTTATGGCGAAGGCACGGTGACGGCCACTATCAACGATCAATATTACAACATGCGCGAGAAGATTGAGCCCGTGCCTCATGTGGTTAGCATTGTGGAGCAGGCCATGAAGGAGTGTGGTATTCCTTGTCGTGTGCGTGCCATTCGTGGCGGCACAGATGGGGCTCAACTTTCGTTTAAGGGGCTTCCCTGTCCCAACATCTTTGCTGGTGGTTTGAATTTCCACGGCCCGCATGAGTTTTTGCCTATTCCCTCGTTGGTGAGGGCTTCTGAGCTTGTGGTGAAGATTGTGGAGCTCACGGCGAAGAAGTAGCAAGGGAAGACGCTAGAAATTGGGGGGCGACGCGTCCCGCGTCGGGGCAAGCTCTGGCGCTAGAAGAAAATCAAAAAGCTAGAAACTTTATATGAGAAAATGATTGATTGCAATTTCTCAAAT
>CAVKKI010000023.1:0-18215 GCA_963656725.1 Oribacterium sp.
ATTCATTCCTTGCTACGTTAATGCCGTGTTCCCGGAAGTGGGAATGGCCTCGCTGCATCTGCTTGAACAGCTAGGCATTGACGTGGTTTACCCCGAACGGCAAACCTGCTGCGGACAGCCTATGGGCAATGCGGGCTTCGAAGGGGAAGCTAAACATTTGGCCGAACATTTCGACGAAATTTTTGCGGGCTACGACTACGTGGTGGGGCCCTCGGCCTCGTGCGTATCGTTCGTGCGCGACCATTATGACACGCTACTCCCCCACCCTTGTAACGCCGAAGGCCGCGTTTACGAACTCTGCGAATTTATTCACGACGTGGTGAAGCCCACGAGGCTCGATGTGAGCTTTCCACACAAAGTGAGCATTCAAAACAGTTGTCACGGCGTTCGCCTGTTGGGCCTTTCTTCGCCTAGCGAACGCAACATTCCTTATTATAACAAGCTGCGCAACTTGCTGAGCCTGGTGCGCGACATTGAAATTGTGGAGCCTGAACGCCCCGATGAATGCTGCGGCTTTGGCGGCATGTTTGCCGTGGAAGAGCATGCCGTGTCGGGACAGATGGGACGCGACAAGGTGATGCGACACGTGAACACGGGTGCCGAATTTATTGTAGGCGCCGACTGCTCGTGTCTTATGCACCAAAACGGAATTATAGCCCGCGAGAACTTAAACATCAAGACTCTTCACATCGCACAAATACTTTCAGGCAATGTCTAAACACGCAAAGAAAGCGGCAGAGTTTTTAGAAAACAAAAAGCAGGCCGCCTGGCACGACGAAACGCTTTGGCAAGTGCGCTCTAAGCGCGACCGCATGGCACACGACGTGCCCGAATGGGAGCAACTGCGTGAAGCAGCCTCGCAACTGAAAATGTATAGCAACTCACACCTTGAAGAGCTGCTGCTGGAGTTTGAACGCAACGCTACACGCAACGGGGCCATCGTGCACTGGGCAAAAGATGCTGCGGAATACCGACAAACGGTGGCCGACATCTTGAAACAGCACGAGGTGAAGCATTTTATTAAAAGCAAATCGATGCTGGCAGAGGAGTGTGAACTCAACCCCTACCTCGAGGAACAGGGCATTGAGGTGCTTGAAAGCGACTTGGGCGAGCGCATTTTACAAATGCTTCATCGCAAACCGGTGCACATTGTGCTGCCAGCTATTGCCGTGAAGAAGGAGGAGATTGGGGAACTTTTTACGCGCGAAATGGAGGGTTGCGAACCGGGCAATTGCGACCAGACTTACTTGACGCATGTGGCGCGGCGCAACTTGCGCAAAAAGTTTTTGGCTGCCGAGGCTGCCATGACGGGGGCTAACTTTGCCGTGGCCTCAACGGGCGAATGCGTGGTGTGCACCAATGAGGGAAATGCCGACATGGGCACGGCGCTCAACACGAAACGCTTACAAATAACGGCCTTCGGCATTGACAAAATAGTGCCCGACCGCCGTTCACTAGGCGTGTTTACCCGACTGTTGGCGCGATCGGCCACTGGGCAGCCCACCACCACCTACACCTCGCACTACTGCTCGCCACGAAAGGGCGGCGAGCTGCACATCATTATCGTAGATAACGGCCGCAGCAAACTCTTAGCCGACCCGCAACACCGCCGCGTGTTGAACTGCCTGCGCTGTGGTGCTTGCATGAACACGTGCCCCGTTTACCGACGCTCGGGCGGATACTCCTACACCTATTTCATTCCCGGCCCCATCGGCATTAACCTCGGCATGGTGCACGACCCCGTGCGCTACAAAGACAACGTGTCGGCTTGCTCGCTATGTTATTCTTGCCAAAACGTGTGTCCGGCGAAAGTGGATCTTGCTGACCAAATCTACCTGTGGCGCCAGAAACTGGGCCGCTATGGGGTGGAGAGCAAGAGCAAGCACTTGATGTCGGAGGGCATGAAGGTGCTTTTCGAGCATGTGGGCCTTTATCACACCGCTCTGCGCTTTGCGCCACTGGCCAACCACTTGCCCCACTGCCTTGTGGAGAACTCGTGGAACGCTTGGGGAGCGGAGCGCGAAATGCCTCGCTTCAAGGGCCAAACCTTCGAACAGATGTATCACGAAGAAAAACAGAAGAAGAATCATGCAAAATAGCAAAGACGAAATATTGGGCTCTATTCGCCAGCACACGCAAGAGCAATTTGCCCTGCCCGACCTCACGGCGCTTGAACAACAGGCGCTGACCTTTGCCGACAAGGTGAAACAACTGGGCCAAGTGTTGCAACAGGGCGGCGGCAAACTGGCCATTCTGCCCGAAGGCACCACGCTGGGAGCATTCATCGCCTCGCTCTATCCTGAAGCGCAAACCGTGGCTAACACTCTGCCCGAGCTTTCGGGCAGTGAGCTACTGCCGGTCCGCGTGTTTAACCCCGATGAGGTGGAGCTGCCCGCCGAACTTAACGGCACCGACTTAGCCATTATTGAAGCGCAACTAGGGGTGGCCGAAAACGGCTGCTGCTGGATTGAGGAGCACGTGCGCCACCGCGCCATCTTCTTCATCAGCGAGGCGTTAGTGATTGTGTTGAAGCGCTCGCAACTAGTGAGCAATATGCACGAGGCCTACGCCACACTGCCCGACCAACCGCAAGCGCCCTTTGCCTGCTTCATCTCGGGCCCCTCGAAAACGGCCGACATTGAGCAGGCCCTCGTGTTTGGCGCTCATGGCGCTAAAGACGTCACCGTGGTTCTGGTTTAACCCCCTCTCTTTTACCGAATTTGTAACGATAAAGAGGTGGTTTCATAAATTAGCTTTGTTGGGTTTCAACAAACCAATCAAACTTATTTTTAGATTAACAACAATAGAGACAATAAAGACAACGCCTTACTTCTGCATTTTATAAACAGCAAGAAGGGAGTTGTCTATATTGTCTCTATTGTCGTTTTTTATAATTTAGGACCATTAAATAGGTAATCAATACTTGCTCAGTAGCCATTTCCAAACAGGTATCACCTTTATTGTATGCTCACCCAACTCAATTTGTGATTGAAAATCACGAGTGAGAATGTAGCCTTGATAATCGGGGAATGACTTCAGAAATTTCTGCAAGCCTCCCACCTCACGCTCGTAGGTGGCACCATCCACCAAGCTATAGGCCACTTGAATGGCCATTTTGGCAGAGGGAATGCAGAAGTCTATCTCTACGTTCTTGTTGAAATAATACAAGAAGGTTTCCTCTGCCGTGTTCCTAAACCTTCGGTTGAGTTCTACGGCCACCAAGTTTTCTAATAATTTAGTTTCGCCTTGAAAAAGAAAGAGGTTGAGTATTCCATTGTCGGCAACGTATCTCTTTTGCAAAGTGGCTTGCTCGGTCATTGGGGAAGCTAGATTGGGGATGGAGAAGAAGAGATAAGCGTCTTGCATGTATTCCAAATAATCCTTCAAGACGGGCTGACTAATGCTATCGCCTGTTGATTTTACCAAATGCTGCAACCTTGACAATGAGGAGGGCTGCATCACGCTGTCGGCCAGTTTTTTGGCAAGAAAACGGAACACTCTAGGGTTTCGAATGTTGTTTCTCTCCACAATGTCGCCTACGAGAATTTTTTGGTAAAGGGCATTAAGATACTCGCGTTTGTCGGGCTGCTTAAACGATTCGGCAATGCCGCCCTCATAGAAATAACCATCGAAGAGGTGTGCCACTTCTGCTCTCACCTGCGGGTCGTATTCCCAATTGTCGTCCAAATTCACTTGGTGATAGTCGAGATATTCTCTGAAGGAGAAAGGGAAAACCTCTCTTGGAATGTATCTGCCACCTAAAGTGGAATACATTTCTTTGCCGAGCATCTTGGCATTGCTTCCCGTTATCATCACCCGATATTGAGAGTCGACTAGACGGCGGGCAAACTTTTCCCAACCCGTTATGTTTTGTATTTCATCGAGATAAACTAGCGGTTGTTTGCCAGGATATAGCTCCATATAGGCATCGAGAAAGATGCCCAATTCTTCTGCTTTAAGGGAGGCCAACCGCTCATCTTCGAAATTAACGAAGAGAACGTCGTGGATGGTTATTCCACCATTCTTAATGCGCTCTTGTATGTCTTGGTACAACAAGTAGGATTTCCCCGCCCGTCGAAGTCCAATAAGTATGTAATTGGATTTGTCGCCGAAACGAAAGTCTCGGTGTTTTACATTGAAGTGGGGGATGGAAACCTGCTTCTCTATAATGATGCTTTTGACTATTTGTTTATCCATTCTTGAAATATCTCAAAGTATACTTCGCAAAAATACAAAAATATTTCGAAGTATACTTAGAAATAATTCTAGTTTTAGTTTATTAAGAAAGAAAACTACGGATAAAATGAATATTCTCCATCATATTTTACACAAAACCATTCGCATTTAAGGCTGGTTCAATAAATCATCGTCATATAAAAAAATCCCCACCGCTTATCTATAATAAGCGATGGGGGGACTATGAACAATATGACACGGGAAAACTTTAAAAAGGGAAATTTTAAAGCTATACCCAGACCAAGAGAATATGAGACACGTTAATGACAGCAGTTGCAGGGACTGAGCTGCTTGAAGAAGTCGTTGCCTTTATCGTCGACAAGGATGAAGGCGGGGAAGTCTTCTACGGTAATCTTCCAAATGGCTTCCATGCCGAGTTCGGGATATTCTACACACTCGATGCTCTTAATGGAACTTTGCGACAACACGGCAGCTACACCGCCAATGGTGCCGAGATAGAAACCGCCGTGTGCCTTGCAAGCATCGGTGACCACTTGACCACGGTTGCCCTTAGCAATCATCACGAGCGAACCGCCATGAGCTTGGAACTCATCAACGTAGGGATCCATACGGTTGGCCGTGGTGGGGCCCATAGAGCCACATGGGTAGCCCTCGGGAGTTTTGGCAGGTCCGGCATAGAGGATGGGATGATCTTTGAAGTATTGGGGAAGGTCTTCACCAGCATCGAGGCGAGCCTTGAGTTTAGCGTGGGCAATGTCGCGAGCCACGATGATGGTGCCCTTCAAGCTAATGCGAGTGCTTACGGGATATTTGGTGAGTTCGGCACGTACGGCGTCGATGCCCTTGTCCAAATCAATCTCGATGCCCTTGCCGCCTTCGCCCGGGTTGCGAAGTTCTTCGGGAATGAGTTCGGTGGGATTGCTGTCCATTTGCTCCAACCAAATGCCGTCTTTATTGATTTTGGCTTTGATGTTGCGGTCGGCCGAGCAGCTCACACCCATGCCAATGGGGCAGCTAGCGCCGTGGCGAGGCAGACGAATTACGCGAATGTCGTGTGCAAGGTATTTGCCACCAAACTGTGCGCCGAGGCCAATTTTGTGTGCTTCGTGCAACAGTTTTTCTTCGAGGTCGATGTCGCGGAAGGCACGGCCTGTTTCGTCGCCCGTGGTGGGCAGGTTATCGTAATATTTAATAGAGGCGAGCTTCACGGTGAGCAAGTTTTTCTCAGCGCTAGTGCCGCCAATTACGAAGGCGATGTGATAGGGAGGACAAGCGGCCGTGCCCAAACTCTTCATCTTCTCAACGAGGAAAGGAAGCAGCGTGCCTTCGTTCTGAATGGTGGCCTTCGTCATGGGGTAGAAGTAGGTTTTATTGGCCGAGCCACCGCCTTTGGCTACCATCACGAAGCGATATTCATCGCCCTCAACGGCTTCGATGTCGATTTGTGCGGGAAGGTTGCAACGGGTGTTTACCTCGTCGTACATGTTCAACGGAGCGTTCTGCGAATAGCGCAAGTTGTCTTGCGTGTAGGTGTTATAAACGCCTAGGCTTAATGCCTCTTCGTCTTCAAAATCGGTCCACACACGTTGGCCTTTCTCGCCGTGGATGATGGCCGTGCCGGTGTCTTGGCAGAAGGGGAGGATGCCCTTCACAGCGGTTTCGGCATTGCGTAGGAATTGCAGCGCTACGTACTTGTCGTTTTCGCTTGCCTCGGGGTCGGTCAAGATTTTTGCTACTTGCTCATTGTGCTCGCGACGCAGCATAAACTCTACGTCGTGGAAGGCTTGCTGTGCCAATTGCGTGAGCGCCTGCTTCGACACCTTGAGAATGGTTTTTCCTTCAAACTCGCCCGTGCTCACACCTTCTGTGCCGAGCAAACGGTATTCGGTAGTGTCTTTGCCCAATTGGAACATGGGGGCATACTTAAACTCTGGAGTTGTTGCCATAGTGTGTGTGATGTTTCTGTGTAGAATACTACTTTCTTTTTAGCGAAACGCACCTTTTTTGCTTAGAGAGAACGAAAGGAAAACTCAATAAAAAGCTGCGCAAATGCGCCCCACGGCTCTAGCGTTTTGGGTGATTTTCGCTTGGTTTCTTGTTCTTGTTGCAAAGGTAGCACTTGGCGAGCGAAAATCAAAATTATTATTTCTAAATCTTTCGAGTTTTACTGCTCTTTCTGCTCTGTTTTAAAAGACGCGGCTGAGAATTTGTTACAGCCCGTTGAGGATTTACTTGAATGGTTATTCAAGTCGTCGTACATCGGTCGGTGTACGATCGTCCAACGGTCGGTGTACGATTTTACATCGGTCGGTGTACGGTCGTACATCGGTCGGTGTACGGTGACCTAAATACCGGTTCAGAAATTTTCTCAATGGGGTACGATGTTTTTCTTGGATAATTGTGCTTGTTGCATCCCTTTAGCTAAAGAGCCTGCGCCTTGAGTGATATTGTAAATGAGAGCAATGTGACGAACACGGGGTTTGAACAAAAAAAGTAAAGCATTAACGAGGTAATTGGGGTGAGCAATTGCTTCGTTAATGCTTGAGATTTATAGCTTTTCAGCTTTGCGATTAATGCTATTGGCTATTGGCTATTTATTAGCGCCAGTGCTTGCGCTGACGCGGGACGTGTTGCCCCCAGAGCTAATTGGAGCCCCAGAGCTAATTGGAGCTAATTAATTCTTTTATTCGGGAACGACGTTGGTGGTGCCGCCTTTATAGGTGTAGGTGCCGTCGATGGAGATGCCTTTGGCCTTTTTGCCCGTCACGTTCATGTTGATAGTGCCTCCGCTTAGGGTGTAGTTGCCCTTCACCTTGATGCCGCGGCATTTCGACTCATCTTCTTGGTCTTTGTGGTAGGTGGTGCCAGCCACATCCATCTCAATTTTTGTAGTGGCGCCGTCGGCTTGACCAATGAGCAGGTCGCCGCCCACGCTGAAGCCTTTGCAGCCATCGCCAAGCACGTTGGCACTGATGTTGCCACCCATAATGGTCATGTTGCCTTCACTCTTAAGACCTTTCACGTCGGAGGCTTTAACAACCATTTTCAACGAACCGCCATTGATGAACACTTGACCGTTGTTTTCATCGGTTTCGTCCTTCGTGCAGCTCACATCGATGCAATCGCCCCCCGTTTCAGCAATGCTTACCTTGCCACCGTCTTGCTGAAAGTATTGACCAATGTGGAAACCATCGTTGGCTGCATTCATCACGTTGATAATGCCCGTGGAAGCGCCTAGAATGGTGTATTCGTCAGAAGCGTAGGCATGCTTTGCATTGCCAATAAGATTGAGTGTGCCACCGCCTTTAAACTCTGCGTGGCCGTTAATGAAGAAGCAAGCCTTTTGCGAACCATTTTCGCCATCAACAAGTCCGTTATCAGTGCCGTCCACTAATTCCACTTTGATGCGCTTGCCGTTGGCAATGTTAATGGCTGCGCTATCGGGGTTGTAGATTGTTACATCATTGAGGCGTAGGGTTGATTTGTAGTTGCCGTCCATATAAAACGAGCCATTGGTTGTTTCGCCACTCAGTTCGTAGGTTATTTCCTCCGTAGGGTTTTCTCTACAGTCAATCACAGAAACGTGATTATAATTCGTGACCTTCAACTCAAATGCGGAAGCTAGAGTGTAGGGAGCCGTTACGGTGGTTTTGCCATCCGCATAGTTCACCTTCAACGTGTTGTCCTCAAACTCGGACTGGTCTACGACGATGCTGTCGATTTCTGACACGGGAAAGGACGCTGGAAGGGAGGGGAAGGTAATGGATTCGCCATTTTCACTCACCGTGATTTCGCCCACTGCCGAAGCAGGCATAGTCATTACATAAGGATGGAAGTAAACCTTCATGGTTTGTGCCGTCATGGCAGTGGTGGCTAGGAAGGCGGCGGCTACGAGTGTCAATAACTTTTTCATTGGGCAATCACTTTAAGGGTTCGACCATCGATGCGTACTAAATAGGTGCCTTTGGCCAGGCCCGTGGTGGGCTGCTGACGACCATCGAGGCTATAGACGCTGACTTTTGCCGTTGCGGGGGCGTCAACGTGTAGCGTGCCATTGACAATGCTGGCTTTCGGTTGACGGGCATCGGCCACCTCGTTCACAGCGCTGGGCGTGCTGGCAAAAAACATTTTGCTCAAGTTGCTCAGCGGAGCAATGAAGGCTTCACTATTTGAGGAACTGGCTTTAAGATTGCCATTGTCGAATTGAATGAGGATGTGCCCTGTGGCCGTGAGCGAGGCTTGCGAGCCATCCTTCAATTGGAAGGTGAGATAATCGTACTGCTGTGCCGAAGCCATCAAGGCCGAGGCGGTGCAGAAGAGAAGAGTAAAAAGTTTCTTCATAAACTTATGAATGAATTGTTTTGTATTGTTTGCGTAAATAAAAAACTTCGTTGTTGCAACGCAAACCGCTTTCGAGAAAAGAACTGACTTGCATTGCGACAACGAAGGTAGGGATTTTTAGTGAATTATGCCGTTAAGTTTTGGTGAAACCGCCCAAAACTTTTTTTATTTGCTTTGAACGTCTTCGATATGAGCTTCGTGCTTTAGAACTTAAACTTATAGCCAATGCTCAACACGTGGCAATTGTCGTCGCCATCGTCGTCGCTGCCGTGGTTATAGACGTAGGCAAAGTCGAGGCGGTGCTTCTTGCTCACTTTCCACTCAGCACCTACGGTGAGGCGCTGCTTGTCGAGGTGGAAATGCTCACCGCTGCCAAGGTTATTGCTAAACTCATAACTTGCGTAAGGCGTCCACTTGGAGTGGCGAATGCTATACTCCACGCCGAGGCGCGAGCGAAGATAGTGGCGGTCCTTAGCCGGTTTGTCATCTTCTTCAGTGCTGCATTTCGTAAAGTATTGACCGTCCACCTCATAGAGCGTGCCGGTGTAGCCTTGTGCATTTTCGGCGCTGACCAAGCCTTTGTAGGTGGTGCGTGTGGTGGTGGTGGCCACGAAGTGGGTGTATTGGTAGCGCTCGCGGAGCGAGAAGGTGAAGCGGCCCGCCTTAACACTTCCCGTCACGTCGAACGTAGCCCGGTGTTTGCTCCTCCAGTAGTCATCGTCCACCTTATAGTTTTTAAAATCGCCGTCTTCGTCGAGCTTTGTGCGCGACTCGCTCAAATTGTAGTCGCGAAGAAAGTTATAGCCCGCTCCTATTTTAAGCCACTTCAGCGGAGCGTAGCCCACCCCAACGCCCACAGCGTAGCGCGTAAGGTAGTTGAAGTTTTCTTCAGCACGAAGGTCGATGCCCGCGTCCACCGAAAACTTTTTCGTTATGTTCTTCTGCACATCGGCTCCCAACCAAGCGCCCACGTCGTCGGCATGGGCTTGAGCGGCGGCTAGGCCAAAAAGCAACAGTAAAGCATATTGTTTCATAAGGAAGAGAAGGGAAAAAGGGTTATTCGTTGTCGCGAGGAATTTTCGTCATGCGATCCACATTCTTTATGCGGTTGTCGGGGTCGATGTAAAACACGCGAAGCATGGTCATGTCGGTCAGGAAATCCACCGCACCCACTTCCACGCGGGTTATCTTTAGACCAAGGCGCTCCTCAAGGTCGGCCTTGAGTTCGGCATAGCGCTCGGGCTTAATTAAATCGATGTTGTCGTATTTCACATACTTACAACCCTCGTTGCTCGTGGTGAGAAAGTTTTCGCAAGCCCACACGCAAGCCAGAAACACCACGTTGACCACACCCAACTCAAGCCAAGTGAGGCTGTTGCTGCATTTGCCGTTGATCACGCTCAAGCACACCAAGAAAAATAGGTAAGTCATTTCGCGAATGGGCACGCTCTCCGTGCGGTAGCGAAGAATGCCGAAAATGGCGAATAGCCCAAGAGCAGCACCAATGCCCACATCGTGCACATCGCTAAGCAGCAAGGCAATAAGCATATAGATGCTCACGCTGAGCAAGATGAACGTGAAATAATAATCCCGGCGATGGCCTTTGGGATAATAGAAGAAGTGGACCACAATCCACGACACTAGCGTGTTGACCAACAGGCTAGCTACGAGAGGGAATAAATGGAAGGATGAAAGCAATTCGTTCATAATTGTTTGGATGAGGAAGATGGAAGAGAGAATGGTTTGATTAATCTGTTAGTTTTATATGAATGCGTTTGAATGAACTGACGACGAACGCTGCGCAAAAGCGTTAGTTTGCAAACTAAAGCGCCGGTTTATGAGCCACCTTGCCGATTTTCACCAATCGTTTCTTAAAACGGTTGATGCGCAGTGTGGAGTTGGTGACGGAAGCGCCGATGCAGTATTTGCTAAAGCCGGCTGGCTTGATGCGAAGTTGACGAAGCAAGGGAAGAATGGGCGAAGGGCAACGGCCGTCGCGCTTGAGTTCTATCACCACGATGTTGTCCATGTCGGCATCTTGCTCGGTTTGATAATTGTGGAAATGAATGTCGAAATCAATGGTCAGCCGTTCCGTCTTGTCGAAGTTGACGAGTGTGAGACGGTCGAAGCGGTTGCCCACAGCGGGCGCAAGGTCGGCCAGGTGCATGCCTGTTTGTTGCTCTAAGAAGTCGGAGCCGGCTCCATGCGCCATCACTTCGGCTAGCGAAGGCACTTGCACGCGCTTCTTAGAGGTTTGCCCGTGATTATCCTTCTTCTTCACTTCGAGGAAGGTGATGTTAGAGTTGAGATAAGTGCGCACGCGCACCTTGGTGCGTGGTTTGCGTCCCGTTTCGTGCTGACGAAACATTTGGTGCGTCACAGCGTTGTCCCAGTAGGTAGTGGCATAGGGGCTAACTCGCTTGCCGCCAATTTCCTGCGCATAGTAGCTGCCTTGCGTGAGCTGCAAAAGTTGCTTTAGGGTGTCTACGTTAGTGAGGTACTTTTGGTCGGTGCGGTTCATCAGCCTTATGCCCGACATCTCCTCAAGTGTGATGGGTGGGAGCTGCTGGGCCAACTGTTCTATGTCGGAGGCTATGCTTTGCATCGTGGCGAAAGATGAGAATGAAAGGGTGCGTCTCGTCGCGAGACTTTCGTGTTTTCCCGATTAACGGCATACAAAGGTAAAGTTTTAGTTTTGGGAGGCAAAACAAAATAATTACAATTTTGTGAAAGTTTGGAGTAAATTAGATGCAAAATCAAAGAGTTTAGCGAGCAATTGTTTGCATACATCGGAAAAAGACGTGAATTTGTAGATTTTCGGAAAAACATTCTTCCCCGCCCTAAAAACAGAAAAATCCGAACGGGTAAGCGAGCAACGCATCTTGAGGATGCGACTGCTTACTTACCCGTTCGGTAAATTAAGAAGCGATTTCGGAAGAGGCCGTTTAGCGAATGGCGCTCAACATGCTTGCAAGGCCGTCGGCAGCTTGCTGCAAGGGTTTCTTCACCATGCCTTTCATGAAGAAGTTAACCTCTGCGCCCACGGTGACACGGATTTTACATTCGTAGGTTCCGTGAGGAAGCACCTGTATCCACACGTAGACGGGGATGGGCGAGCCTTCTGAGGCAAACTTGATGCACTTGGGCTCTTCGCGCTCCACAATACGCAGTGTGATGTTGCCCATGGGCGAGGCAATGTGTATGGCGTCGGTTTCGAAGGTGAGGCCTTCGGCATATTTTTGCAGTTCGCCCATTTTGTCGGCCGGCACTTGCTCGGCCAATTTCTGCTGCACCTCGGGGTCGGAAAGGCGCTCTTTCACCACCGAGAGGTAGGTGAGGTCGTCGAAGCGGCTATAGTAGACGGTGTGCACTTGGGGCACAATCTTCACTTCGCTTTCAAATTTTGCTAATGACATTTATTCTAGTTGTTGTGTGTGGTATATATAATATAGGTATGCTGCTATAATATAGGTGTGCTACACGGAGCATTACTTCGCTAGCGAAAGACGCAACTTGTAGGTTAAGAGTTGGTCGGGCACGCAATAGGCGGGAAGTGTGCCCACGTCTTGTCCGCAAGAGGCGTTACCTATGCCACGCATCGCAGCGTCGAGGTGAAGCACGTTGTGAGCACCGGGGGTGAGTTCCCAATAGTGGTTGGCGTTCATGAGTTGCTCGTCGGTGTAGGGGGTGAGCGAGAAGTTCACCGTGCCTTCGGTTTCAATCTTCACGCCATAGCCCTTGCCATCGCTCAAAGTGAGCTCGCGCAAGCCTTCGCGGTTACCCGTGCTTTGGGGTTTCATGTTAGGCTCCACCATTTGCTGTGCGGTGGTGGTGTAGCGGCCCAACGTCACCCCGTCGCGGCGGTCGTTGGAGTTTTCCCAAGGCCCATAGGCGTAGTAGTCAACGTGTGAAAGGGCGGAGTCGAGCAAACAAACCAAGCCAGCGCGACGCAACTCGGTGGTGTGGGGCATGAAGCGTGCCTCTACGTCGACCACGCCTTGCGGATAGATGGTGTAGTCAATCTCGGTGTCGCAAAGTGAACCCTTGCGCGCCGTCTTCACCACGAGGTTGCCGTTGAGGGTTTCGGTGCGGAGCGTGCCTTTAGCTTCAAGGCCATTGCTGGTGTTGCCGAAGCGGTCGTTTTCAATCCAGCGGTGATTGCTGTAAACAAATCCTTGCTCGTTGGCCACGATGTTACGACCGCCGAGGGTCAAGGCCGTGAGTTGTGAAGTGATGCCGTCGAAGGTGAGCTGCACGTTCTCATTGCCGATGATGATGGGGTCGAGCGACATGGTCTGCATCAACTGCGGCGCGCGTTGGTCGGAGGTTAACGACACGAAGCAGCCACGCTCGCTCAAGGTGTATTGCTTCAAAGCCACCTCATGGCCTGCTGCAGCGTAGTTTTGGGCTTGACGCATCGTTACGTGCAAGGTGAGCAACACCTCTGTGCCTTGTTGCTTGGCCGTGGTGAGGTTAGTTTTAGCCAATTTAAGGGTGAGTTGCGTGCTGTCGCCAGGAGCCACCGAGGGGAGTTTGATGGTTTTCTTGCTAGCTACTTTTCCGTTGGCAAGCACCTCATAAGTGAGGTTCATGTCGCCGAGGTTTTGGAAAGCGTAGGCATTGCGCAAGGTGATGGTAGCGGTGTTGTTGGCAACGTCTATTTTGTTAAGAGTGAATTTTACGAACTGATGTGCAGCCTTCACCTCTTTGAGTTTGGCGTTTTCCTGACGCGAAGAAGCGAGGATGCCGTTGCAGCAGAAATTGCCTTGGTGAGGACCGGGATAGTCGTAGCCCGTGGTGAGGCGATACACACCTTGCTTCATGAGTTGGGGATTATAGATGGATTGATCCACCCAGTCCCAAATGCAACCGCCAATGGTGGAGTTAGAGCGCTCTATCACGTCCCAATAATTGGCCAAGTTGCCCACAGCGTTGCCCATGGCGTGAGCATATTCGCAAATGAACATAGGCTTGTCGAGCCCCGAGGTGTTTTGGTTCATCCACGCCATGCCAGGATACATCTTCGAGTAGAAGTCGGAGTAGCGCTCACCGCCATAAGAGCGGCTAATGCGGGTGCCTTCGTAGTGAACGGGACGTGGGTCGAGCTTTTTGGCGGCTTCGTAGCAATACTTAAAGTTTTCGCCTGCGCCACTCTCGTTGCCCAAGCTCCACATCACCACTGAGGGGTGATTGCGGTCGCGCAGCACCATGCGGTCAATGCGGTCAACAAAGGCAGGAATCCAACTAGCGCGGTCGCTGATGCTTTGGTTCGCGTGGTCTTCGAGGTCGGCCTCGTCGACGGTGTAAAGTCCATAGTAATCGAACATGGCATACATGCGAGCGTCGTTGGGATAGTGCGAAGTGCGGATGGTGTTGATGTTGTTTTGTTTCATCAACGTCACGTCGCGCAGCATTTCGTTCACTGTCACGGCACGTCCGTGGAGGGGTGAGGTGTCGTGACGGTTCACGCCTTTAAGGAACACGCGCTGATTGTTAACATAGAGCAGAGAGTTTTTCACCTCTACCTTGCGGAAGCCCACTTTAGTGGAGAAGGCCATTTCATCGTTGCCCAGTGCATCGTGTTGCACCACGCGAAGGGTGTAGAGATGGGGCAATTCGGCGCTCCAAAGTTGGGCGTTAGGCACGTTGAGGGTGAGTGTTTTTTCCAACCCGTCGGCTGTGCTGAAGGTGGCTTGGGTTTCTTGTATTTCTTTTCCCTCGGGACTAAACACCTTCACCGTCACGAGTTTCTTTTCATTGAGATTGGCGCGGTTGTCCATCTTCAAAGCCACGTTGACTTTGCTGTTGGCCAAGCCCGTGTTGGGGTCAATGCTGAGATCGGTGGTGACGTAGTGGTCGCGCACGGCCATGAGGGGGGTGTTATATAGGTATACGTCGCGATAGATGCCACTCATGCGAAACATATCTTGACACTCCAAATAGGAACCGTCGCTCCAGCGGAACACTTGCACGGCAATGCTATTCTCTTGGCCTGTCTTGAGAAATTTCGTCACGTCGAACTCGGCCACGTTGTTTGAGCCTTGGGTGTAGCCCACGTATTGACCATTGAGCCAAACGAAGGCTGCGGAATAGATGCCACCGAAGTGGATGAACGTGCGACGGCCGTCCCAATTGGCAGGCACGCTAAAGGTGCGCACGTAAGAGCCCACGGGGTCGATGCCATAGTTTTTGCCGCCGTCGTTGTAGCCGGGGCGGGCTTTAATAAAGGGAGGGGTGTTAGAGTGGGGATACTCCACGTTGCAGTAGATGGGTTTGTCGTAGCCTTGCATCTCCCAGTTTGAAGGCACGGGGATGGTGTCCCAAGCCGACACGTCGTAGCCTTCGTGCCAAAAGTCGAGCGGACGCTCAGAGGGCTGGCTCACCAAATGGAAGCGCCAAGTGCCTGAAAGCGAGAGATAGCGGTCGGTTTTCGGAGTGGTCCAAGGCGTGGCGTAGTAGGCTTTGTCGGCCAACATTTCCTTTTCTGAATTATAGGGAAGGTAGGTGGCCACGCCCTGTTCCTTGTTTTCGGCAAAAATAGTTTCGTCTTCCCAATAGGGCGACTTTATTTTGGGCTTTTCTACCTGTTCGAAGCTAAACCAAGCGGCGGTGTCGGCGGCATTGTAGGCCACGCTTTTGAGCTCACTGTCTTTCAAGGTATACATTTTGTCGGCCTTTTGCTTGCTGGCCGAGCGAATGATGTAGCTGCCGGGCTGTGAGGCCACGGGCTCAAAGCGGAATTGGGCATTGTTCCACACGCCCTCTTGCGCGGGCCATTGCAGCAGGTAGGTGATGGCGGCATTGCCTCCACCGTCGTCGAAGTTTTGCGTGTAGAAGGCGTTGCCCACCACGCGCCGATCGAGGTCGAGCATCTTAATGCTCCAATACTGTCCGCGGTTGTTGGCGTCAACGGTTTCGCTCACAATGTGGGCGTTGTTTTCGCCCGAGTCGCCGTTGCCCAACACGAGGTCAGGATTTTTCACCGAGCGAATGCGGTAGGTGAGGTCCACGTCAAAGCCCGAGTGGGTGGCGCGGTTGATGCTAAACTGCGCTGCGGTGTTGTTTGCAGCCTTCGATTTATCGATGAGTGTGAGCGAGCCGCCTTGCACGGCCACTGCCACCGAGGGGCGGTTGGCCGGCACGAGCAGATAGTGGCTGCCCACGGCCTCGAGTTTCCAGAATTGGGCTTCGTCCGACCCATTGTTGTCGCCCACGGCAAGCCCATTGCCACTCGTGCGCACGGCTTGGTTGGTGAACGGATTAATGAAGCGCCATGAACCCGAAAGGCTAGTCACAGTGAAGTGCTGATTGCTAGCTTCTTCGTCGGCTTTCGCAAGCACCACGCGGCCTTGCTTGTCCACGTCGATGTTTTGTCCTTTGGCCACAGAGGTGAGGTGATAGAGCACGCCCTTTTCAAACTGTTGGGCAGAGGCTCCCACAGCTCCTAAGCAAAGCGCTAGGAGCCACACAAACCAGCGGCACACGTTTTGTTGTTTTGCCATAGATTATGAGATATGATTATTTGTTGTTTTCTAAAGGGAAAGATAATGCAAATATAGCATAAAATAGAGGAATGCGGGGCATTCCTTTTACATTATAACGCTGAGAGGGGCATTTTTCCACTTAGCACGAAAAACAAAAAGCAAAATCGCACTGGCGCAAGTAGCTCCGGGGGCGACGCGTCCCGCGTCGGCGCAAGAAGCAGCGCTAGCAGAAGATAGTTACTCTTAATTTATTGATTTTCAAAACAGAAAAGCATCTAGCGCCAGTGCTTGCGCCGACGCGAGCCGCGTCGCCCCCGGAGCTACTTGCGTCACCCCCAAGCCACAACCCCCTACCACATCACGCAAAAAGTGGAGCCAGCCACCAGCGTGTGGGTGTATTCTTTTGAAAAAATGCTATGCGGTTGAAGCAATGTGTGGTCGAGAAAAAAACGCATAGCATAACGACGATTGGCACGGAAAGTGAGGTTCACCCCCGTGACAGACATAAAAACGGTGCGGTTGGGAATGGTGGCATACTTAAAGTGCATGGTGTTGTAGTGCGACATGCCAAGCAGCAGCTTCGCCCCTACTAAAACTCTTGAGGTGATGGGGTAAGAACCATAAGCGCCGCCCACGAAGGAGTAGGCTTTAAAGGTGGCGTCTTCAGCCTCCGTGCCGTTAGCAATGATGTGAGTGTCCATCACTGTGGCGCGTCCGCCCACACCAATGTAGGGGTTGAAGAAATAGGCTCCCTCAATGCCCGAAGTCACTCCCGAGGAGGTGCGATAAGTGAGCCCCGGGCGCACGGTGTAGCGGCTCAAGGGGATGTTGAAACCCATGTAAAGACCCACAAACGAGGGTTTGCTTCGCCGACTAAAGCCATTGTCTACGCTGTCGGCATGAAGCAAACCGCGCTTTTTAAAGATGACGTCGCCAAGAAGGTAGCCCAGTTCGGTGGAAAGAATGCCAATGCCAGCTCCCACCATCACATCGCTCAGCCAGTGCTTATTGTTGGCCATGCGCATCAAGCCCGTGCCCGTGGCCACGGCATAAGCGCCCACACTAATCCAAGGGCTGCGCCAGCCATACTCTTTGCTCAACATCGTGGCGGTCATAAAGGCTGTGGCTGTGTGGCCCGAGGGGAAAGAGTGATAGTTGGAGCCGTCGGGCCTCAGTTCCTTGCGCGTGTGTTTCAGAGAGTTGACCACACTGGCCATAATCACGGCCGAAAAGGCATCGGAGGTGAGCATGCGGCCCCACGAACTGCGACTTTTCACTCCGAAACTCTTCAATCCCAAGAGGGCGAAGGCGGGAAAATATTGCGTGTAGTTGTCGAGCGTGTGCTTGAAATGGGGCATAAAGTCGTTGCGAAGCGAGCGATAGTGTTTGTCTTGCTTGCTCACAACGAAGCCGGCCGCCATGAGCGGCACCACGGCAATGGCGGTTTGATAGAGCGAGGAAGCGCACACCTTGTCCATGCGCTGCGTGAAGCGCAAACGACGCTGCGCCTTAAGGCTCAAGCTATCGGGAAGGAGCAAGGAGTCGACCGCGGCAAACGAATAAGAAGAAGCGAAAGACGATGAAGTTTTATCAGAAAGTAGAGAGGACGAAAAAGAGAATGCAGACGAGCTCAAACTGTCGACTTGCTGCGCTGGCGAAAGCGAATTGGCTTTAACCTCATCTTTTGCTAGCATCGTGCCTAAGCTATCGGCGAGCAAACTGTCGGCGCACACGCCCTTCCCTACCCCTTTCGCGTTTTCGCAAAAGGCGGACAGCGTGCCGAAAAGAAGACACAAAATGAGGAGGCTTCTTTGCATCATTCTGACAAAACGTGAACTTAAACCGACGTGAAATAACTACTTTTTGAACATTTTGTGCGCAAAGTTAACCATTTACTTGTATTTTATTGTTAAATCAGCCTAAAAACTTTCGAACAAGTCAAAGTTCTTTCGTTTAAAGGGCTGTTTAATAAAATCTCCTCCTCAAACGTTTTGATGTGATGATTTTTGTTGCCAGTTTTTTAGTGTCGAATGCGTATATTATCAAAGCAGGGCTGACTAATGCGGGCTGAAAGCCCAATGTACGCACCTAGCCCAGGGCAAGCGAAGCGGCGCCCTGGGTTAATCGCTAGCGAATATGTCGCTCTGAAAGAGCAAAAGCATTGCTAGGAGCACGTGCGCTTGCGTAGTTATG